>CAXTTU010000085.1:0-10886 GCA_964247225.1 uncultured Sphingomonas sp.
CCCCGAACAGCCCCGCGCCCAGCCAGCTCCACCCCGCCCACCAGTGCATGCCCACCGCCGCTACCCCCGCCGCCAGCGCGACGCCGAGCGTCACCAACGCGGCAAGCAACGGCCATTCGCGGCGGAACGGTCGCCACGGAATCTGGATCGCCGCCTCGAACACCAGCGGGGGCAGCAGCACGAGGTAGATGAGATCGGGCGTCAGCGGCGGCAGCGCGGCGCGCGGGAGCAGCAGCGCGATGGCGATTCCCGCCGCGACCAGCCCGGTCGCGTACGGCAAGTCAAGCCGCCGCGACACCATCGCCACCAAGGTCGCGAGGCAGAGCAGCAGGCCGAGCGTGGTGAAGTCGAACCCGTTCATGCCCCTCGCGCCTTTCCACGCTCGCGCCCGCGCGCCAACGATAATCGAGAGCAGGACGCCTCGGCGCGCTTCAGGCGCGGTTCACCGCACGCGTCCTACAGGGCGCTTCCCCATGTCGGATCGCAGCCTAAGACGCCTCGCCAAGGTGGCGGGGACACGAGACATTCCGAGGTTCAGGTGCGCGCGCGGGCTCGTCCCCGCGGCGATGGTCGCGCTCGCGGCGTGCGGGCCGACCGATCATCCGGTCGCGGGCGCACCGCCGGCCTCGACGCCCCGCTATGTGGCGGCGCTCCCCGTGCCCGCGCCCGAGCCGATCGTGAACCACCCGCCCGCGCGGCTTGCGGGTGCGATCGAGCATCTCCACCGCCAGTTCCCGGGCACGAGCGGCATCGCGGTGCGCGCGATCGACGCGGGCTGGACGGTGGAGGCGGGTGGCCGCCACCGCTTGCCGCAGCAATCGGTCTCGAAGCTGTGGGTCGCGATCACCGTGCTCGACCAACTCGACGAGGGGCGGCTGTCGCTCGCCACCCCCGTGCTCGTCCGTCCGCAGGACCTGACCTTGTTCCACCAGCCGATCGCGGCGTTGGTCGCCAAGGGGGGCGGATATCAGACCACGGTCGGCGACCTGCTCGACCGCGCGCTGACGCACAGCGACAACACCGCCAACGACAAGCTGTTGCAGCTGGTCGGCGGCCCAGGCGCGGTTCGCTCCATGATCGCACGCAAGCAGCTCGGCGACATCCGCTTCGGCCCCGGCGAGCGCGCGTTGCAGAGCGGCACGGCGGGGCTGGTGTGGCAGCCTTCCTACGCGACCGGCAACAATTTCGAGATCGCGCGCTCGCACCTGCCGATGGACCGGCGCGTCGCAGCGTTTGACACTTACGTGGCCAATCCGCCCGACGGTGCCGCCCCGCTCGCGATTGCGGACGCGCTCGCCCGGCTGGCGCGGGGCGAACTACTGTCCCCCGCCTCGACGCGGTATCTGCTGCAGACGATGGGCAACAGCGTCACCGGTCGCGCGCGCCTCCGCGCCGCGCTGCCCGCCGGGTGGCAGATTTCGCACAAGACGGGGACGGGGCAGGAACTTGGCGTCAGGAGCGCCGGGTTCAACGATGTCGGCATCCTCACTGCGCCGGACGGCGCGCGCTATGCGATTGCGGTGATGATCGGCGACACCACTCGCCCGATGAAGGAGCGGCAGGAGCTGATCCAGGCGGTCGCCTCCGCCGTGGCCGACTATCAGGCCGAGCGCGCGGGCGGGAGCGAGGCGACGAACTGAGGCGGTGGGCAGGGTGCGCCTCCTGCAGCGATAGTCGATCGTCACCCCGGACTTGTTCCGGGGTCCAGCGGTGTTCAAACGATACCAGCGGCAGAGTGCGCACAACGCTGGACCCCGGCACAAGGCCGGGGTGACGGTAATGGGTCGTAGGTGTCGAGTACCGCGGTGCTACGCTGCGCACCCGTTTGAGAACGGCCCCGCCTCCGCTACACCCGCCGCCATGCCCCATCTCTACCTCGTCGACGGCTCCGGCTATATCTTCCGCGCCTATCATCGCCTCCCCCCGCTCACCAACAAGCATGGCGAGCCGGTCGGCGCGGTGTACGGCTATACGACGATGCTCTGGCGGCTGACCGAAGAGCTTCACGCCGCCGACGGCCCGACGCACATGGCGGTGATCCTCGACAAGGGGTCGCACACCTTCCGCAACGAGATGTTTAGCGACTACAAGGCGCACCGCCCGCCGCCGCCCGTCGATCTCGTGCCGCAATTCCCGATGATCCGCGACGCGACCCGCGCCTTCTCGCTGCCGTGCATCGAGGAGGAGGGGCTGGAGGCGGACGACCTGATCGCCTCCTACGCCAAGGCGGCGCTGGCGCAGGGCTGGTCGGTGACGATCGTGTCGTCGGACAAGGACCTGATGCAGCTCCTGACCGAGCCGAGCATCGACCTGTACGACACGATGAATAACCGCCGCCTCGGACCGGACTATGTACAGGAGAAGTTCGGCGTCGGCCCTGACAAGCTGGGCGATGTGCTGGCGCTGATGGGCGACGCGGTCGACAACGTACCGGGCGTGCCGGGCGTGGGCCCCAAGACCGCGGCGACGCTGGTCAACCAATATGGCGACGTCGAAGGCGTGCTCGCCGCTGCCGCGACCGATGCGTTCAAGAAAGGCAAGCTGCGCGACAATCTACGCGAGCACGCCGACGCCGCGCGGATGAGCCGCGAGCTGGTAAAGCTGAAGTGCGACGCGCCGCTCGAGCACCCGCTTGAGGAGCTGGGGTTGCAGGGCATCCCCGACGCGCCGCTGCGCGCGTTCCTGGAGCATCACGGATTCAAGTCGCTGCTCGCCCGCCTCAGCGCAGTCGCGGACGCGCCGGTTGACACGCCTTCGCACCCGCCGGTCGCGGAGGACCCGCCCTGCGACCATGACGCGTACGAGACGGTGACGACGCTCGCCGCGCTCGACGCGTGGATCGCGGCGGCGGAGGCGCAGGGCTGGGTGGCGGTCGACACGGAGACGAGCGGGACGGACGCGATGCGCTGCGAGCTGGTGGGCGTATCCCTCGCGCTCGGAGCCAACCGCGCCTGCTACGTGCCGCTCGCGCATGGCGGCACCGACCTGCTGGCGGAGACGCCCGACCAGCTGACCGCGGAGGTCGCGCTCGACCGGCTCAGGCCGCTGCTGGAGCACTCCGGCGTGCTCAAGATCGGGCACAACCTCAAGTTCGACCTGATCGTGCTGGGCGAGCGCGGGGTCAGCGTCGCGCCCTATGACGACACGATCGTGATGAGCTTCGACCTCGACGCGGGGCTCCACGGGCACGGCATGGACGAGCTCGCCGCCACCCACCTGTCGCACAGCTGCATCGCCTTCAAGGACGTGGTCGGCACCGGCAAGACGCAACGCGGCTTCCACGAGATCGACCTCAAGACCGCCACCCGCTACGCCGCCGAGGACGCGGATGTGACCTATCGCTTGTGGAAGCGCTTCCGCGCGCGGCTCCCGGCCGAGGCGGCTACGCGCGTATACGAGATGGTCGACCGCCCGCTCGTCGCGGTCATCGCCGCGATGGAGCGCGAGGGGGTCAAGGTTGACAGCGAGCGGCTCGCCGCCCTATCGGCGGGCTTCACCGGCCAGATCGCGGAGCTGGAGACGGAGGTCCACCGCATGGCGGGCGGCCCGTTCACAATCGGCAGCCCCAAGCAGCTCGGCGACGTGCTGTTCGAGCGGCTGGGGTTGAAAGGCGGGCGCAAGGGCAAATCGGGCGTGTACTCAACGGACGTGACCGAACTCGAACGCCTCGCCCGCGAGAAGGGCGAGGGGTCGGAGATCGTCCGCAAGGTGCTCGAATGGCGTCAGCTCACCAAGCTCAAGAACACCTATACCGACGCGCTCCAGGGCGAGATCAACCCGCGCACCGGACGGGTGCATACGTCCTACTCGCTCACCGGCGCGCAGACCGGGCGGCTGTCCTCGACCGAGCCCAACCTCCAGAACATCCCGATCCGCACCGAGACCGGTCGCCAGATCCGCGATGCCTTCGTCGCGGACGCGGGCAACGTCATCCTCTCCGCCGACTATTCGCAGATCGAGCTGCGCCTCGCCGCGCACATCGCCGACGTGCCGCAACTGCGCGATGCCTTCGCGCGCGGGGACGACATCCACAGCCTCACCGCGACCGAGCTGTTCGGCGAGGTCAATCGCGACACGAGGAGCCGCGCCAAGACGATCAACTTCGCGATTCTGTACGGGATCAGCCGCTGGGGGCTGGCGGGGCGGCTCGACGTGTCGGCGGACGAGGCGCAGGGAATGATCGACCGCTATTTCGAGCGCTTCCCCGGCGTGAACCGCTACATGGCGGAGACGCTGACGCAGGTGCGCGAGCGCGGCTACACGACCACGCTGTTCGGCCGCAAATGCTGGTTCCCCCGCATCAAGAGCAAGGTGATGAACGAGCGCCAAGGCGCCGAACGCGCCGCGATCAACGCGCCGATCCAGGGCACCAGCGCGGACATCATCAAGCGCGCGATGGTGCGGATGGGCCCGGCGCTGGCGGAGGCGGGGCTAGGGCGGTGCCGGATGCTGTTGCAGGTGCATGACGAGCTGGTGTTCGAATGCCCGGAGGGGATGGTGGACGCGGCGAAGCCGGTGATCGAGGGGGTGATGGCTAGGGCGGCGGAGCCTGCGGTGCCGTTGTCGGTGCCGTTGGCGGTGGAGATTGGGACGGGGCCGAGTTGGGGGGAGGCTCACTGAGAGCGGCTGTAGGGCGCGGCCACGCCCGCGCCGGTGCGCGAAGCGCAACAGCCGCTCCGGCCGGCGGGTCGGCGGCGAAGCGGCCGAGCCCGTTCGACGTCACGCCGGCGGCTTTGCCGTCGGCGCGGTTTGCTTGGGAGATTCGTCCTGCAAACGTCGGCATGAGGAAGGCGGTTACGTTCGGGGGCGATATGGCATTCGGCACTAAGATCAGAACAGGAGCGGCATGGGTCGGTATCGCCTTAGCAATACTGATTGGCTGGTGCGTCATTATGGCCGGGTATGTAGAGACGTACGATCTAATCGAAAGCAGCGCCATACCGGTGAGCTTTGGATCCACCAAGGATTTCTCAGTCGAAGGCTGGGACCAAGGTTATTTCCACGCCAAAGGCACTTACAAAAACGACTCAGCTATTGAAGATGGGGATGAGATGGTGCCGCAGGTCGACGACATAACCTGCGTGAGGCAGACAAACACCTGTACGATTGCAGTCGCTGACGTTTACGACCATTCTTTGAATGTTGATGTAACAAGCTATGATGTCGAGAGCTGGAACGATAAACAAATCGTTTTTTCAGACGATAGCGCAATTTGTGCGTCTTCGAGTTTCACAATCGATCGCGCTTCTCAGTCGTTCAACGTCATGGTAAGAAAAAAGGCAGTCATCCCTGAGTATGCCCTAAAGTCGTCGCTCCACCCATGCGACAATCTCAAAGATAAAACTATCACGCTTGCAGATGGTTTCCCGATCTATTGGCACCTCCGCCAACGGTTTGAACAGCGCAACGGCTTATATTTTCACACCCTGCTCCTTGTTATGAACGCAGCTTATTTTGGCAGCCTGATTCTGTGGTGGAAACGGCGTCGGCACCGCAAGACAATCCAAGTCGCGCGAGCCAGTTAGCTTTGCCGACGGCGAAGCCGCCGGCGTGACGTCGAACGGGCTCGTCGGCTTCGCCGCCGACCCGCCGGCCGGAGCGGGCGTTGCGCTGGCGCGCGCCATCGCGGACGTAGCCGCGACTACGCCCGCTCAGTGCCTAAAATGCCTTACCCCCGTAAACACCATCGCCAGCCCCGCATCGTCCGCCGCCGCGATCACCTCGTCGTCGCGGATCGAGCCGCCGGGTTGGATCACCGCGGTCGCGCCTGCCTCCGCCGCCGCGAGCAGCCCGTCGGCGAAGGGGAAGAACGCGTCCGACGCCACCGCCGACCCCAGTGTGCGCGGCTCCGGCCAGCCCGCCTTGTCGGCGGCGTCGCGCGCCTTCCACGCCGCGATGCGCGCGCTCTCCAGCCGGTTCATCTGCCCCGCGCCGATCCCCGCCGTCGCGCCGTCCTTCGCATAGACGATCGCGTTCGACTTGACGTGCTTCGCCACCGTCCAGGCGAAGCGGCAATCGGCGAGTTCCTGCTCGGTCGGCGCGCACTTCGTCACGACGCGAAGCTCATCCCCGAACACCGCCGCATCGCGCGACTGGAACAGCACCCCGCCCGCAATCGACTTGAGCATCAGCCCGCCCCGCCCCGCATCGGGCAGCTCGCCCGTCAGCAGCAGCCGCAGGTTCTTCTTGCGCGCGAACACCGCCCGCGCGTCCGCGTCAGCGTCCGGCGCGACCACCACCTCGGTGAAGATGCCCGCGATCGCCTCCGCCGCCGCGCCGTCTAGCGCGCGGTTGACCGCGACGATGCCGCCGAACGCGCTCACGCTGTCGCAGGCAAAGGCGTTGCGATAGGCCTCGACCAGCGTGTCCGCGCTCGCGACCCCGCACGGATTGGCGTGCTTGACGATCACGACCGTCGGCGGGCCGTCGCGAAACTCGGCGGCGAGCTCCAGCGCGGCGTCCGCGTCGTTGAGGTTGTTGTAGGACAGCTCCTTGCCCTGCACCTGCTCGGCTTGCGCGACCCCGCGCGCGCCCGGAAAGTCGGGGACGTAGAGCGCCGCCGCCTGATGCGGGTTCTCGCCATAGCGCAGATTGGCGGCGCGGCGGAGCGGGACGGAGTGACGCTCGGGAAACGTCTCGCGCTGATCGGCAAAGGCGAACCATGACGCGATGGCGGTATCATAGGCGGCGGTGGCGGCGAACGCCTTGGCCGCGAGCCGCTTGCGGGTATTGAGCGTGGTCCCGCCCGCGCCGACCTCGGCCAGCACCGCCGCGTAATCGGCGGGGTCGGTCAGCACCGTTACCCAGGCGTGGTTCTTCGCCGCCGAGCGCAGCATGGAAGGGCCGCCGATGTCGATATTCTCGATCACCGTCTCCCGGTCCGCCCCGCGCGCGACCATGTCGGTGAAAGGGTAGAGGTTGACCACCACCAGGTCGATCGCGCCGATCCCGTGCTCCGCCATCGCCGCCGCGTGAGCCGGATCGTCGCGCACGCCGAGCAGCGCGCCGTGGACGCGCGGGTGTAGCGTCTTGACGCGCCCATGCATCATCTCCGGAAAGCCTGTGAGCTCCGACACATCGCGCACCGCCAGCCCCGCCCCGCGCAGCGCCGCCGCTGTCCCCCCGGTGGAGACCAGCTCCACCCCCGCCCCCGCCAGCGAGCGCGCGAGGTCGACGACGCCGGTCTTGTCGGACACGGACAGCAGGGCGCGGGTGATCGGGACGGTGGTCATGCGCGCGCCGTAAAGCGGGCAGTGCGCAAGTGGAAGCGTCCAACCTCCCCCGCCAGGGAGTGTCGGGTCGGTCAGGCCCCCCGGCCTGACCTGAACAGCGCGGGGCGCTGTTCACCCGACACTGTGGCGCGCGTAGCGCGACACACGCTTGGGAGTCCTCCCCCTCCACCACTCGCCTGTGGCGAGCGGTCCCCCTCCCCCCTTGCGGGGGGAGGAGCTTAGTATCACACCTTCCGCAGCACCCAGCTCACGCTCGCGCCGCCCGCGGGCGCGTCGCCCGTCACCACCAGCTGCCTAGTCGCCACCGCGCGACCGTCCCCGTCGATCCACAGGCTGTCCTCGACCGCGAGCGCCCCGCCCCGGCAGCGGAACAGCCACTGCTCGCCCCCCGGCCCCTGCAGCGCGGCGTCCTCACCCTCCGCCAGCGCCTCCACGCCTGCACCGAGGTGAAAGCGGATTGCGAACGGCACCGCCGCGCGCGGGCGGGCGCGACCAGCGGGTAAAAGCTGATCCTCCCCCCGCAGCTCGCGGCCATCGCCGGTCAGCACCAGCAGGCGGCGGTGGCGAAAGCCGAAGCGGCGCGCGTACCCGTCGTGCGCGGCATCCACCCGGCTCGCGCCCTCGCTTTCCTGACGGCTGAGCTCCACTTCCGCCACCCCGCGCCCGAGCGTGCCGTCGGCGAGGATCGCGGTGGAATTAGTGTCCGCGAGGCACAGGGTCGAATGCGCCGCGGTCGTCCTGAGCGCCGGAGCCAGCTCCGCCGCTCCCGCCCGCGCACCGCCACAGTTGACGACCAGCCGCGCCCCGCCATCCGACAGCTCGAACGCGAGCGTCGAGGCGCAACCACCCTCCACCTGGCGCGCGACAGGCGGCGGCGCGGCGTCGACCACCAGGACGCTGCCGCCCGCCGCCACACGCTGATACCCCCAATCGCGCGGTTGGCGGAGCGGACGCGTCCGCACGCCGCTCGCCGCGATCACCTCCGCCACCCGCGCCGCCGACACCGGCGCGCCGCCCTGCCAGCTCCCCAGCCCCCGGTCGCCCAGCGTCGTGCCGAGCAGCGCCGCGACCATCTTGGGCAGCACGCGCGCCTGCGCCTCGGGCACCTCCAGCCGGCGCGCCTCATAGGCGGCGCGCAGCAAGGTCAGCGTCTCGACGACACCCAGCAGCTGCTCGGGCGAGCGGCTCACCGCCCCGCCGTCATCGAACAACGCCGCGCCGAGCGCGCGCGCGAGCCCCGCCTCGCCGCCATGCCGCCGCGTGTCGCCCCCCGGAATTAACAGCCCCGCGACGATCACCCCCGCCCAGGCGACCACCCGGTCCGCGCCCGGCGCCTTGTCCGCGCTCCGCTCCAGATGTCGTGCGCCGCGCGCCAGCGCGTTGAGCACCTGCGAGCGATAGACCAGATCGGTCGACGACAGGATCAGCGGCGCGTGCGCGGTCCACATCTGGATGCGCCGCCCCCATGCCGCCGCACGCCACGCCTCTCCGGCCACCCGGTCGGCATGCGCATCGAGCCAGCGCGTGGTCAGCGCTTCGGCGATCGGTGCCCCCTGCGCGCGCGTCGCGACGGTGGACAGGTCGCGCAGCCAGTCGAACTGGTGGAGATAGCGCCCGAACGCCTGCCCCCAATCCGGGCGCCCGAGGTCGAGCGCGGCGAGGTCATGCGTCTCGCCCCGGAATGTCATCCGCCCCTCCAGCAGCGCATGCCCGCGCGCAACGTCGCCGAGCAGCACGTCCTCCGGCACCGCGACCAGCTTGAGCGGGTAGCGCCCCTTCAGCCGCATTTCATGAAACGGTGTCCGCCAGCTCAGCCGATGCAGCCCTTCCGCGATCCGGTCGGCGAGCGACACGCCGCCATCGCCGCCGACCCGCATCAGCCGGCGGCCGGGCTCTATCCCGTCGGACCCCTCGTCTTCGCCCGAATCCGCCAATCAGGGTCTCAGCGCCGCGATGTTGGCGGCATAGGCTTCGGGGCCGCCGCGGAATACCGCCGTGCCTGCCACCAGCGCGTCCGCCCCCGCCTCGACGCATTGGCGCGCGGTCTGCGGGTCGACACCGCCATCGACCTCCAGGTCGATCGCGCGCCCGGTCGCGTCGATCATCTTCCTGATCGCGGCGATCTTCTTCAGCTGCGAAGGGATGAAATGCTGACCCCCGAAGCCGGGATTGACGCTCATCACCAGCACCAGGTCGACGAGGTCGAGCAGGTAATCGAGCATCTTGGCGGGCGTGCCCGGGCACAGCACCACGCCCGCGCGCTTGCCCAGCGACTTGATGTGCCCGAGCGAGCGGTGGATGTGCGGCCCGGCCTCCGGGTGGACGGTGAGCGTGTCCGCGCCCGCCTCGGCGAAGGCGTCGAGATACGCGTCGACCGGCGAGATCATCAGGTGGACATCGAGCAGCTTGGTCGTGTGCGGGCGGATGGCTTTGACCACATTGGGCCCCAGCGAGATGTTGGGGACGAAATGCCCGTCCATCACGTCGACATGGATCCAGTCCGCCCCCGCCGCATCCACCGCGCGCACCTCCTCGCCGAGCCGGGCGAAGTCGGCGGATAGGATGGAGGGCGCGATGCGGACAGGGGGCATGCCGGCGGCTTAGAGCAAGGCGGAGGTGGTGGAAACGCCTAACCCGCCCGCCGCAGCCGGGCGACAAAGAAGCCGTCGCACCCGCCCTTGTCTGCCAGCGTGCCGGGCAAGGTCCGCACCCAGCCTTCCCCGGTCGCGGCCACGCCGTCGAGCAATTCACCCGCGCGCGGCGGGTCGAGCGCGAAGTCGAGATGTGCGGCCATGAAGCGGCCGAGCTGCTCCTCGCCCTCTTCGGGCTCGAGCGAGCAGGTCGCATAGACGAGCACCCCGCCCGGCCGCACCCATGACGCCGCGCGGTCGAACAGCCGCGCCTGCAGTTCAGCCGCCTCCGCGATGACGGACACCCGAGCGCGGTGGAGCACGTCGGGATGGCGGCGGAAGATGCCGGTCGCGCTGCACGCGGCGTCGAGCAGCACCGCATCGGCGCGCGCGGGCGGCGACCATCGCAGCAGGTCCGCACACACCACGTCCGCTTGCAGCCGGGTCCGCGCGAGATTGTCGCGAAGTCGCGCCAGACGACTTTCCGACGCGTCCACCGCGGTCACGTCCCACCCCGCCGCCGCGAGCTGCATCGCCTTGCCGCCCGGCGCGGCACACAGGTCGAGCACGCGCCCCGGCCCCCTCCCGATCAGCCGCGCGGGGATCGTGGCGGCGATGTCCTGCACCCACCACGCGCCCTCCGCATAGCCGGGCAGCGCGGTGACAGGCCCCGATCGCGGCAGTCGGAGGTGCCCGGGCGCAAGCGACTCGCCCGTCAGTCCCTCGGGCGCGTCGCCCCTGAGCGTCAGGTCGAGCGACGGCGGCGCGGCGATCGCGCGCGCCGCGGCCTCTACCATTGCCTCGCCCCATGCCGCCCGCCAACGCTCGGCGACGGCGGCGGGGAGCGTCGGCACCTCCGGCAGCCTCGCCCCGCTCCGCATCAACGCGCCGAAGACGCCATGGACCAGCTTGCGCGGGCCGCCGTCGACCAACGGCAGCACCGTCGCGATCGCCGCATGCGGCGGCGTCCCGAGCCGGAGCGCGCCCGCCAGCGCGACGCGGAGCGCCGTGCGCGCCTTGGCGT
>CAXTTU010000086.1:0-10837 GCA_964247225.1 uncultured Sphingomonas sp.
CCGAGCGCGTGGAGCGTGTGGAAGACCTGCTCGATACCGGGGTTGATCCACGTCTCCGGGCGACCGGCGACCGATTCGGCGCAGAGCTGGATGACCTTGCCGAACGCGCGGTCGACGGTGACGGTGAACCGGTCCGCGGCGATCGTCTTGCGGAGCGATCGCGACAGGCGGAAGCCGTCCAGCGGCAGCACCGCGCGGCGGCGCGGCTCCACCCAATATACCCCGTCCGCATCGCGCGCGTCCGCCATCGGGAACACGCCGACGGAGTAAGCGCCAAGGACCAGTTGCGGGTCTAGGGGGGCGGACATGGCGGCGAGTGTAGGGACGGCAGGGCGCGGAAACAAAGCGTGTTTCGTCGCATTCGCTGACAGGCGGCCATGCTCGACCGCAGCCGCGCGGGCGTTCCGGGCGATAAGGATTCAGAAACGAACTCGCGCGCATTCAATATCTTAAGCGGGCGACGGACCTGCAAAGGCACATATCCGTCGGGAGAGCATCATGACAGTTTCCGGCCCCGAACGGCGAGTCGTCATCGTCGACGATTCGCGGACGATCCAGGCGATGCTCGACAATGCGTTCAGCATTCGGCCCGATTTCCGCGTCGTCGGCTTCTGCAGCGATGCGGAATCGGCGGTGGAGACCATTCGACGGTTGATGCCCGACCTGGTCACGATCGACCTTTGCATGCCGTATCTCGATGGTGCCGCTCTGCTGGGGATGATTGCCGACATCAAGGATGTGTGCAAGGTCGTGGTCTCGGACACGGCGGTCACCAATCTGCTGCTGACGTCGAAGCTGATGGAAGCTGGGGCTTCGGCATGTCTCGGCAAGACCGAGCTGGCGCGCAATCCCGACAGCTTTTTCAAGAAGATCAACGCGGCGCTCGCTGCGGTCGGCAAGGCGAAGCGGCACCATCCGGTGCCGTCGGGGGACGCGGCGTCGGCTCGCGTCGAGGCTCCCCGTGTCGCCATGGCCGACGCGGTCGCCAGCTTCCCCGTACCCGCCGACGAGGCAGCGCGTCTGGAGCTGATCCGCGCCAAGGCGCTGGCCAATGCGTCTCGCGAGGCGCAGTTCGACCTGATCACCAAGCATGTAGCGAAGATGACCGCATTTCCGGCCTGTCTGCTGACGTTCATCGACCGGGATACTCAGTGGATCAAGTCCGCTTATGGGTTGGACACGGAGAGCACGCCACGGGATCAGGCGTTCTGCAACTACACCATCTCGCAGGGCGGTGCGTTCGTGGTCACCGACACTGCGGCGGACGAGCGGTTCGCTCGCAATCCCCTGGTCACCGGCGCGCCGCATATCCGAAGCTATGCCGGGCATCCGGTGGTGACAGAGGATGGCGTCGCGGTTGCCGCGCTTTGCGTGATCGATACGCGCGTGCGGCCGGCGTCGAAGCAGGTGCTCGACCAGCTCGCCGGTGCGTCGGAGATCATCGCCGAGTTGATCAACCAGCGGCCGGCGATCGCGGCGTGATGGTGGCGGGCGTTGAGGCGGGAGCTTGCGGGTTCCGCGGGGAGGTCACCGCGGCGTGGGACTAGAGTCTGTCTGATTGCTTCACGTCACCCCGGCCTTGAGCCGGGGTCCCGCTTCTTCTTGCTGCGCGTGAAAAACAGGACGCCGGGTCAGGCGAGGGGTGACGGGGAGGGCCAAGGAAGAAAAGAAGGGCCGTCACGGGAGTAAATCCCGTGACGTCGGACGGGCTCGCTGGCGCGACCCGCCGGCCGGCCTTTCGCGTCGCTTCGCGACCGGCGCGCTAGAGGCTAGCGCGCCTCGCTCGGGCTTAGACGTGACAGGTCAGCTCAGGCTTGTCCTTGTCCTTCCAGGTGATTTTCTTCTCATCGCCCGACAGCGAATAGCCGTTCGGCCCGGTGTACGGGCCGCCGGCGGCGGCGGCGGTCAGGTGGACGGGCTCGCCTGCCTTGGTCGGGTGCACCGTCGCCTGCTTGTTGCCCTTGAAGAAATCCACGGTGATCACGCTCTGGTCCTTGCAGCGGAACTGCACGGTGGCGCTGATCGCGGGGGGAAGCTCGACCGGCTTGGCGGCGGCGACCGCGTTCTTCATCGGGTCGTTCGGCTCGATGACGGTAGGTTTGTTGTCACAAGCCGCGAGCGCGAGGAGCGCCAGCGGGGCGAGGAGGAGGGGGGAGGGCTTGGTCATGGTGCGCCAGTTTGCCGAGGGCTCGCGCGCCGTCAAGCCGTTCCGTATTGCGATGCGGCAAATCGTTCGCGAAGCGCCGGCGCGCGTCAGGTCAGATAGGCGGCCAGCGCCTCCCAGGCGGGTTGCTTCGCGGCGAGCCCGACGGCGTGGAGCGGGCTGGAGGAGGGTAGGGTGATCAGCGCGACACCCGGCGGGGCGGGGGCAAGCGCGGCGCGCCCGATCCGGGCGGCGGTCGCGCCGTTGAACCCGATGGCGCGCAGGGCCGGGAGACGCGCGACCAAAGCGGGAAGGTCGTTCGCCTCCACATCGCGGATCGCCGCGTCGCTGCTCCCCGCCCGCCGCGCGCTGGCGACCACGTCCCACAACGCGACGTGCGCGTCGATCAGTGCGGCGAGCCGGTCGGGATAGGGGAGCTTGCCAAGGTCCTGCCCGACCACGGGGGACATCAGGCGCCAGAACTGGTTCTGCGGATGCGCGTAGTAACGCTGCTGCGCGAGCGAGCGCTCCCCGGGAAGGCTGCCGAGGACGAGCAGGCGCGCGTCGGGGCGGTAAACGGGCGGGAAAGAGGACTTAAGAGTCAAACGGATGAGCTTGGTCGTGAATGGCTCTTTCTAGCCTTCAGTTCGAGCAAAGCATCATGCACTGCTTCTTCTGGTGTGCAGCCTAGTTCTGCGGGGAGCTGCTCCGCCACTGCGACCATCCTCGGATCGTCAATAACGATCTCCTCTTCGGAGATGCTCATTAGGCTTTCTCCAGATCGGTATGCGCGAAGTCATCGCCCTTGAACAGGAGGGGCGCTTGCGTCACCTTCGCCAGCGCGTAAGGAAAGCAGTCGCCAAAATTGAGACCGGCTTTGTGTCCGGAGCCGATACCGAATTGACGATACGCGGCCTGGCCGACTCTCGCCTGTTCTTGGGTGACGGGTTCGATGATGACCTGAAATCGCGTCAGGAACGCGTTGAGCGCCGGGTCTAGTTTGCCGCGATATCTGCGCGTGCTGACGGCGGCCAGCTCTATCCATGAGCCCGCCGAGAGACCGATCCGATCGGCTTGGGTGATTAGACGCACGAAGTCGGCCTGTTCCGGCTCGCCAAGCAGCACCGCCAGCACGGCGGACGTGTCGATTATCATACGGGCAAGCCGTCGACGTAGATAGAGTCCGCCGCCTGTTTAGAGCCGAGCTGACGCTCGTCTTCCGTAAGTTCCGCAAGCAGGCAGTCGCTAAGATGGCGGGCCCAGTCGAGCGCTGCTTGCCGTTCAGCTTCGAACGCTGCGTGCTCTTTACCAACGACCGCGCGGAACTCAGCTGTGATAGACCGACCTCGCGCCTTCGCAAGCTCCCGAAGCCACCTTATCGACTCATTATCTTTGATATTCAACTGAGCGCCCATTGTCTACCTCCTGCATTGACGCTTCTACCAGTGCCTGAGCTTACGGGCAAACTAACTGAGCTTGCTTGGCCACCGTCGCCTGCGTCTGTATCGTGACGCCATGCCCACCACCCCCGACACCCTCGCCCTGATCGGCAACACGCCGCTCGTCCGCCTCGCCGGGCCGAGCGCGGCGGCGGGGTGCGACATCTTCGGGAAGTGCGAGTTCACCAACCCGGGCGCGTCGGTGAAGGACCGGGCGGCATTGGCGATCGTCGAGGATGCGGAGGCGCGCGGCGTGCTCCAGCCGGGTGGCACGATTGTCGAGGGGACCGCGGGCAACACCGGCATCGGCCTCGCGCTGGTCGCCAACGCCAAGGGCTATCGCAACGTGGTGGTGATGCCCGAGACGCAGAGCCGCGAGAAGATGGACACGCTGCGCGCACTCGGATCGGAGCTGGTGCTGGTGCCAGCCGCGCCGTTCTCCTCACCATGCCACTTCGTTCACACCTCGCGCCGGATCGCGGAGGAGCGCGCCAACGCGATCTGGGCCAACCAGTTCGACAATGTCGCCAATCGCCGCGCGCACATCCACGGCACCGCCGAGGAAATCTGGGCGCAGATGGAGGGGCGGGTCGATGGCTTTACCTGCGCGGTCGGCACCGGCGGCACGCTGGCGGGAGTCGGCATGGGGCTGAAAGCAAAGGACGAGCGCGTCCGCATCGCGCTCAGCGATCCGCATGGGGCGGCGCTCTACAATTGGTACGCGCATGGGGAGCTGAAAGGCGAAGGCTCGTCGGTTGCCGAAGGGATCGGTCAGGGGCGGATTACCGGCAACCTCGAAGGTGCGCCGATCGATACGCAATACCGGATCGGCGATGTGGAGGGGCTGGAATGGGTCGACCGGCTGCTGACGGAGGAGGGGCTGTGCCTCGGCCTGTCGTCGGGGATCAACGTCGCGGGCGCGGTGCGGCTGGGGCGCGAGCTTGGGCCGGGCGCGCGGGTGGTGACGATCCTGTGCGACACCGGGTTCCGCTATCTGTCGACGCTCCACAACCGCGACTGGCTCATGGCCAAGGGATTGCCGGTGCCCGCGCGGCTGGCGGCGGACTGATCGACATCGCGCGTCCGAGATGGTAAACCACGGAGAGATGGACGTTTCTCCGCAGCAGACGCGGGCGGCGCAGGTCGTGCAGCGGGTCAAGGTCGGCGTGACCGGGCTTGCGGCGGTGTTGCTGCTGATCGTGCTGGCGAGCGTGCTGGTGCGCTCGGCCGGGCATGAGCGGGCGGGTTTCCTGCCCGGTGCCCCGCGCGCGGACCTCGCGGCGAACCTGGCGCAGGCCAATGCGGCGGACGCGGCGAGCGAGCCACTGGCGGAGATCGGTGTCGCGCCTTCCGCCGCGGGCAACGACGCTGGCGCCGTGCCGAGTGGCAAGCTCGGCCGCTGATCCGTCGGCTGCGTCCGAATCGACCTTCGCACGACGGCGCTGCCGCGCCGCCCTATGTCGTCCCTCATCCATGCGAAGTTCCCGCAAGACGGCGCAAATAAATTATCGCAAGTTAACCCGGCAAATCCCGCGTTTTCCCGTTGCATCCCCAAACCGCCCCTGATAGCTCGACGCGATAGGGGCAATTCTCCCAGCGATAACGAGTCTCCGGCGAGCGGCGTGTAGGGCTGCTTTCCGGGCCGCGGGGGCTTGTGCGCCGAGTGCGAGGTTGGCGTGTCGGACAGGGGCTTGTATCAGGGATCAGGTCTCGGCCTTGTCGATGACAAGGGTCGCGTGGCGATTCCCGCGTCGCTGCGCGCGACGCTGGCCGCCAACGCGCCGCGCGCCGACGGCAAGGACGGCGGCATGGTCGTGGTCAGCGTCCATCAGGACGCCAAATGCCTGATCGCCTATGACCAGCCCTATGCCGCGACGCTGAAGGGCCAACTCGACATGGCCGAGCTCGACTCGGCGACCGGCAAGCGCGACTTCAATGTCAAGCGCGGCGCGGCGTTGGGCGAGCTGGTGCCGTTCGACGGGTCGGGGCGGTTCATCCTGCCCGAGCTGCTGTTGTTCCAGGCGGGCATCGCGCAGAACGCGTTCTTCTATGGCGTGTTCGACTATTTCGAGATCTGGGATCCGAAGACGCTGGTCGAGGCCGATGGCATCCCCGACGCGGTCAAGGCGGCGGCGCGCTTCTATTGCGGCAAGAAGGGGATCGCGTTGTGAGCGCGTCCCCACATATCCCCGTGCTGCTGGGCGAGGTGGTGGACGCGCTCGCCCCTGCACCGGGCGAGCGGCACGTCGACGCGACGTTCGGCGCGGGCGGCTATGCGCGGGCGCTGCTGGAGCGCGGCGCGCTTGTGTGGGCGTTCGACCGCGATCCGGAGGCGATCGCGGCGGGGCGGGAAGCGGAGGCGGCGAGCGGGGGCGCGCTGACGCTGGTGCCCGCGCCCTTCTCGGCAATGGCGGAGGAACTCGCGGCGCGTGACGTGGTGCCGGTGGACGGCGTGGCGATGGACATCGGCGTGTCCTCGATGCAGCTCGACCAGGCGGAGCGCGGCTTCTCGTTCGGGAGCGACGGCCCCCTCGACATGCGGATGAGCCGGGAAGGGCCGAGCGCGGCGGACTTCGTCAACGAGGCGGACGAGGCGGAGATCGCCGACGTGCTGTACTTTTATGGCGAAGAACGCCAGTCGCGCCGCGTGGCGCGTGCGATCGTCGCGGCGCGCCCGCTGACGCGCACGGCGGAGCTGGCTGGCGTGATCCGCCGCGCGCTGGGGCATCGCCCGCACGACAAGAAGGACCCGGCGACGCGCGCGTTTCAGGCGATCCGCATTCACGTCAACCGGGAGCTGGGCGAGTTGGAGGACGGGCTGGTCGCCGCGGAGGCGGTGCTCGCCCCCGGCGGGCGGCTGGCGGTGGTGACGTTCCACAGCCTGGAGGACCGGCTGGTGAAGCGCTTCCTGCGCGCGCGGTCGGGGGGCGAGGCGGCGACCTCGCGGCACCGGCCAGCGGCGGTTCAGGCGCGGGCAGCAAGTTTCGATGGTGTGGCGCGCGCGGTGCGCCCGAGCGAGGCGGAGGTGGCGGCGAACCCGCGCGCGCGCTCCGCGACCTTGCGCACCGCGCGGCGAACAAATGCGGCGGCCTGGGGCCGCGTGACGGGAGGTGCGGCATGACGGCGGCGTATCGGCTGAAGGGCGTGGGCTGGGTCGCGGCGTGTACCGCCGTGGTGCTGGGCTTCTACCTCGTGTCGCTGCAGGTCGCGGTTGAACGCAAGAAGCTGGAGGTCGTCAACGCCCAGATCATCTCGACGCAGCGCGACATCCGCGCGCTCGAGACCGAGTTCGATACGCGCGCGAACCTGTCGCAGCTGGAGCGGTGGAACGGCGACACGCTGGCGCTCGCCGCACCGCGCCCGGCGCAGTTCGTGCGCGACGAGGCGGAGCTCGCCGCCACCGACCCGCGCGGGCCGCTCAACCTCGGCGGCGCGGAGGTGAAGACCGCGGCGCTGGTAGTGCCCAGCCTGCCGATGCCGAGCGCGCCGGTTCCGGTTGCTGTCCCGAGCGCGCCCGTTGTCGCCAAGGCTCCCCCCGCCAAGCCCGTCGCCGCGCCAGCACAGATGGCCATTGCCAAGGCGAAGCCGTCCGCGGTGCAGATGGCCATTGCCAAGGCGAAGCCGTCCGCCCCGGTGCAGGTTGCGGCGGTGAAGGCAAAGCCCGCGCATGCGGGCGCCGTTGCCTACCACCCCGCCGCCGAGCACGCTGCAACCCACTCGGCGGCGCTGCTGCGCGCCAAGCCCGAGGTCGCGATGCTCGACCATCACCTGCTGAGCGACTCGACGCTCGGCGATCTGCTGGCGCGCGCGCGGACCGAGAAGGGACGCGGGCGTTGAGCGTCGCGGTCGCGCGCCCGCTGCCGCGCCGCACCGGCGGCGCGCACCGGCAGGCGCTGGTCCAGGTCGCGCATATGCGGCTGATGATGTTGATGCTGCTATTCGCGGCGGCCGTGCTGATGGTGGTCGGGCGGCTGGCGATGCTGGCGATGTTCGCCGGCGGCGCGAACGGGCAGGGCGTACTGGGCACCGTCCCGAGGGGCGACATCACCGACCGCAACGGCGCGCCGCTCGCGCGCACGATCGACAGCTATGCGATCGGCGTCCACCCCGGCGCGCTGCTCGGCAACCCGGGCGAGATCGCGGACAAGCTCGCGGCGGTCATGCCCGAGCATAGCCGCGACTTCTTTTACGCGCTGCTGACCAAGAAGGTGAACTTCACCTATCTGCAACGCCGCGCCAGCCCCGCGCTGGTCGAGGCGGTGAACGCCATCGGCGAACCTGCGATCATCTATGAGCATGACTCGCAGCGCCTGTACCCGCAATCGACGCTGGCGGCGCACGCGCTCGGCTATATCGGCACGTTCGCGGGCGACAACCGCGTCCGAGGGCGGCTCGGCATGGAGCGGGTGCTCGACGAGCGGCTGGTCAATCCGGCCACCGCGGGCGAGCCGGTCGCGCTGTCACTCGACACCCGCGTCCAAGCGGCGATGGAAAGCGAACTGCAGGGCGCAGTCAACACCTTTGGCGCGCGCGCGGCGGCGGGCGTGGTGCTCGACGTGCGTACCGGCGAGGTGATCTCGCTGGTGTCGCTGCCCACCTTCAACCCCAACCGCGTCGGCATGGCGGGCGTGGAGCAGCTGCGTAATTCGGTCACGCAAAATGTGTACGAGCTCGGCTCGACCTTCAAGCCGCTGACCATGGCGACCGCGATCGATGGCGGGGTGGTGACGAGCATGACCCGGCGCTTCGACGCCACCGCGCCGTTGCACGTCGGCGGGTTCACCATCCATGACGAAAAGAGCGACCCCAAGCGCTGGATGAACATCCCCGAGACGCTGATCTATTCGTCCAACGTCGCCACCGCGCGGATCGCGGACGAGGTCGGCGCAGCGCGGATGCAGGCCACCTTTCGCAAGCTCGGCTTCGATACCAAGCCCGACATTGAGCTGAAGGAGAAGGGGCATCCGCTATGGCCGCGCTACTGGGCGCGCACCACGACGATGACGACCGCCTATGGGCACGGCATCGCCATCACCCCGTTGCAGCTCGCCAGCGCCTATGCCGCGCTGGTCAATGGCGGCATCTGGCGGCCCGCGACGATGATGAAGGTGGCGCCCGGTCAGGCCGCGCAGGGCAGGCGCGTGATCAGCGCGGAGACGAGCGCGCGGATGCGCCAGCTGCTGCGGCTGGTCGTGCTGTACGGGACGGGGCGCAAGGGCGACGCGCCCGGCTATCGCGTCGGTGGCAAGACGGGCACGGCGGAGGCGGCATCCGGCGGCGGCTATGACCACCATCGCAACGTCGCGACTTTCGTCGCCGCCTTCCCGATGGACGCGCCGCGCTATGTCGTGCTGGCGATGCTCGACTCGCCCAACGCGACCAAGGAAACCGGCGGGTGGAAGACCGCCGCCTGGAACGCGGCACCGGTTGTCGGGCGAGTGATCGCACGGACGGGGATGTTGCTGGGCGTGATGCCTGACCTGCGCCACGACATCAGCGAGGCCGATCTTGCGCCATCGCTGTCGCTGGTCGCGGGCGCGACGCCGCCGTCCGGGGGCGAGGAGCAATGAAGCTGTCAGCGCTGGTGGACGGCGCGCCCGAGGTAGGCGTGACCGGCTTTGCGATCGATCATCGCAAGGTCGCGCCGGGCACGGTGTTCGGCGCGTTTCCCGGCAGCGCGCGCAACGGCGAGGACTACATCCCGGCGGCGGTGGCGGGCGGCGCGGCGGCAGTGGTCGCTCGGCCCGAGGCTCGGGTCGAGGGTGCGTGGCATATCAGCGACGCCATGCCTCGTGAGCGGTTCGCGCGGCTGGCGGCGCGGTTCTTCGCGCCGTTCCCGGCGACGTGCGTCGCGGTGACGGGGACCAACGGCAAGACCAGCACCGTCGAGCTGACGCGCCAGCTGTGGCGGATGGCGGGGCAGCACGCCGCCTCGATCGGGACGCTCGGCGTCGCGACCGCGGACGAGCGGGTGGTGACGGGGCTGACCACGCCCGACATCGTCACCTTCCTCGCCAACGTCGCGGGGCTGGCGCGCGAGGGGGTGACGCACCTCGCGTTCGAGGCGTCGAGCCATGGGCTGTCGCAGTACCGGACCGAGGGGCTGCCGGTGCGCGCGGCGGCGTTCACCAACCTGTCGCGCGATCATCTCGATTACCATGGCGACATGGCGGCGTATTTCACCGCCAAGCTGCGGCTGTTCTCCGAAGTGCTCGACGCGGACGGCGCGGCGGTGGTTTGGGCGGACTCGATCGAGGCGGCGCGGGTGATCGACCTCGCGCGCGAGCGGGGCAATCGGTTGCTGACGGTAGGCGAGCGGGGTGAGACGCTCCGCCTCGTATCGCGCGCGCCGACGCTGCTCGGGCAGGGGCTGGTGATCGCGGCGGGCGGCCAAGAGCACCGCGTCACCCTGCCGCTGATCGGCGCGTATCAGGCCGCGAACGCGCTGGTCGCGGCGGGCTTGGTGATCGCGACCGGCGGCGAGGTGGCGGCGACGCTGGCGAACCTGTCGCGGCTTCAGCCGGTCCGCGGGCGGCTGGAGCGCGCCGCCATCACGCGCGCGGGCGCGCCGATCTATGTCGACTATGCGCATACCCCCGATGCGATCGAGGCGGCGGCGGCGGCGTTGAAGCCGCACGCGGGCGGGCGGCTGATCCTGGTCTTCGGCGCGGGCGGCGACCGCGACGCGGGCAAGCGCGAGGACATGGGCCGAGTGGCGGCGGAGAGCGCGGACGTGGTGATCGTCACCGACGACAACCCGCGCACCGAGGATGCGGGCGCGATCCGCCGCGCGGTGCTGGCGGGCGCGCCGGGGGCGACCGAGATCGGCGACCGGCGCGAGGCGATCGCGCATGCGGTGGCGCTGGCCGGACCCGACGACATCGTGCTGATCGCGGGCAAGGGGCATGAGCAGGGTCAGGTCGTCGGCGACCTGGTCCTGCCCTTCGACGATGTGAGCGTGGCAAGAGAGGTGGTGGCATGAAGACGCGTAAGTTTGTCGTCCCGAGCAAGCCCTCGGTGGCCGATGCAAGCAAGGAGCGCCCGCGCGAGCGGCGCACGCTGGGGCTGCGCTATGGCGGCGACGCGCAGGGGAGCGACCTGTCGCGGTGACGTCCTTGTGGACCTCCGACGAGATCGCCGCGGCGACCGGCGGCGTCGCGTCCGCGCGCTTCGCGTGCGGGGGCGTGACGTTCGACTCGCGTGAGGTGTCGGCGGGGGACCTGTTCGTGGCGCTGACGGGCGAGGCGACCGACGG
>CAXTTU010000087.1:0-10794 GCA_964247225.1 uncultured Sphingomonas sp.
GTTCTAACTGGGGGTAAAATCCGTAACTCTTCTGGTTATGGGCGGGAAGTTCGGAAATACTCAGAAAATAGCCTAGAACACCCTACTCAAAGTGTAACTCTTAGCCCCAGAGGCGCTCTCCACACTAGGAGTAAAAACTGTAACTCTGGGCTGCGTTGCTTTCACATAGGGCCGTCCCGACCTGGGACGGCCCTTCTTCGTTTCCACATGATCCTTGATTTGTTCCGTTCACGTGGCATCTCTACACGCCAGAGAGGTTGCGATGGGCACGGAGCGTTACAGGGACGAGGTGATTCGGCTGAGCAACGGGATTCGATTTCCGCTGCTCATCGACACGTCGTCCGGGCTGCCCGACGGCATCGTGTGCGATTATTCGCTCGCCTACCATTACGCCAAGCCCATCAACTCGACCCAGCCGGTCGTCGACACGATCGGCAGCTTGCTGAGCTGGGCGCACGACCGGCGTATTGACCTTGAACAGCGCTTCCGTTCAGGCGACCTGTTCACCAGCGACGAGGTGACCAGCCTCGCCGAGGCCTTGTGGGGACGTCGGAACGGTTCTCCTGTCGGGGAGAAGGTCGGTGACGACGCCGCCATCCCCCGCTCCGTCGTGGGCACGACGCAGGCGACCCGCATCGACCGCGTCGTGCACTTCATTACCTGGCGCATCGGACAGGTCGTGTCCGCGCTGCCAGTCCACGACCCGCGCGTCGCCAACATCAACGCCCGCCTCGCCACGAACGTCAACCAGCTCGTGGAGCTCAAGGGCAAGAGCGTATCGAAGCCGCGCGGCATGCTGACCGAGGAGCAGTGCGTCAGGCTCTTCGAGATCGTGCGACCCGGCTCGGACGACAACCCCTTCCACCGCGACACCCAGCTGCGCAACTTCTTCGCCCTGCTCCTCCTCTACGAGCTCGGCGTCCGTCGGGCCGAGCCGCTCGTCATCAAGGTCCAGCACCTCGCCATCTCGGCCCGCTCGAACGTCTTTCTCACGCATACCCCGAACGACGTCCGTGATCCGCGCATCAACCAGCCCAGCCTCAAAACGCTGAGCAGGATTCTTCCTCTTGGCAAGGTGCTGGCGACCACGGCCGACAGGCTCCTGCGGGAGCGGCGGGCGAATGCGCGCATCGCCGCGGCGGCGAAGAAGACTCCCTTCCTGATGCTCGATTCGGACAAGGGCCAGCCGCTCTCCCTCGACGCCTTCGACGATCTGTTCGTGGTGCTGCGCAAGCGCTTCCCCGACGAGCTGCCCTCTGACTTCGCCGCTCACCATCTCAGGCGGTCGTGGAACCACAGGTTCTCCGAAGAATGCGAGAAGGCCAAGGTGGACCCCGAACTCGGTGACCACATCCGGCGCTATGTCATGGGGTGGAGCAAGACCTCGGAGCAGCCCGCAAACTACAACCGCAAGTTCATCGAGGAGCAGGCGTTCAACATCCTGCTCGGAATGCAGAACGCGCTTACGGGGGAGCAATCATGAGCGTCGCGCTGCTGCGCATCCCGGCCAACGACACCGACCAGACGGTGACCTGGGAGCCGGAGAACGACTGCATCCCGCTTCGCGACGGTCGCGCGGTCGACGTGTCCGGACACACGTGGACCGTCCACACTCCGGCCAATCGATTCGATATCCAATGGAAGGGGCTCAACCTTCCGCAAGGCAACCTCTACAACGCCGCCAGGCGCTGGATCGCG
The DNA here is from genome assembly GCA_964247225.1 of uncultured Sphingomonas sp. GTDB lineage: Bacteria > Pseudomonadota > Alphaproteobacteria > Sphingomonadales > Sphingomonadaceae > Sphingomonas. Next base: position 1,699 of record CAXTTU010000087.1, read on the forward strand.
CATCTTTTGCGGACTCAGGCAGCCAGCGTCGGCGCCGCCGGCTTCCGACAGGCCTCGCATCTGTTCGCCACACCGGCCTTCATCAAGGCTGCGGAGACAGGCGAAGACGTGCCCTACCTGGCATTCAGCCAGGCGCAAACAGCGCTAGGTCGCGAACAGCGATGGCAGCTGCACTACGCCCGCCTATTCTACCGGTGGTGCGTCAGCCAGCGCTTCCCGCAGTTCTCGCCGGAGGTGGCGCGGAAGCTGGACGATGTCGTCATCGGCGGCAACCGCAAGGGCGAGGCGGTCAGGTCGGCTGACCCGGACAAGGGGCCGCTCGACGCCATGGAGGTCGCGACGCTGGCGCTGGCGCTCCGGGCTGCGCGCCTACAAGGTACGATGCCTTTGGAGGAGCAGGCGGCGGCCTGGCTCGCGCTCGCCTTCGGGGCCAACGCCGAACAATACGCCATGATGCGCGAGGAGGACATCGAACCTCAGCATGTCGCCGACCAGCTCGTCACCACCTTGATCAACGTGCCTCGCCACAAGAAAGGGCACGAGAAGGCCCGCGCAGCGTTCCAAACGCGGAAGGCCAACCGCTTCATCGGCAAGCTCCTCCTCGACCTCGTCAAGCAGAACCGGGAGCCACACCCCACCGAGGATGGAACAGCCCGACCGCTGTTCCGTCGTTCGGAACCGCTGAATCGGGGCAAGGGCCTCGAAGAGTGGGCCTGGCACCTCGACTCCAAGGCGTTCACACGTCTTCTCCAGCGTGCGATCAAGCGCCTGCGCGTCCAATCCCGTAGCGGCTCGCTCCTGCAAATCTCCACGCGACGGCTACGCTACTCCATGGCCAGTCGCATGGTACAGGAGGGCGCGTCGAAATACGCGGTCGCGGCGGCACTCGACCACACGGATCTCCAGAACGTGGACACCTACTTCGACGTCCACTCGGGCATCCTCGACCACATCGACCGCGCCGTCGCTCTGGTGCTCGGCGCTCGGGCATACGGCTTCGCAACGCTGGTCGAGAAGGAGGACGACGCCGTCAACGGCGACAACCCGGCAAGTCGTCGCTTCTTCGGCGACCGCAAGAAGGACATCTTCGAACCCATCGGCACCTGCGGTCACAACTTCCTGTGCAACGTCGGCGCGCCCTACGCGTGCTACGTCTGCCCCAAGTTCCAAGCGTGGATGGACGGGCCGCACGATCTCGTCCTCGACGCCTTGATCGAATCGCGCACCAGGCGCGAGGAGCTCGGTCTGGACCCGCGCATCATCGCCGTCGAGGACGAGCTGATTGTCCACGTGGCTAGCATCATCAACCGCATTGGCGAGATGCGCCAGCAGCTAGAGATGGCGGCATGACCGAGGTCACCATCCTCGTCACCCGGCCTGAGCGGGACGCCGTCGCCAATCGCGAGGAGCTAGTGCGGCACGCGCGCGAGGATGTGGCGGCGTTCGGCGTCGACCTCGACTTTGACGCCCTCGACTGGGATGTGACCGCCCATTGCCCGCGGCCGGCGGGAAAGGCGGCGCAGAAGGCGGCCCTCTACTTCGCAACGCACGAGAACGGCACGGCCAAGTCGTCGGCGGGGCGAACGCCCTTGCCCGAACCGTTCGGCTCGGTGATCAAGGCCATCGTGCGCCTCAAGAAGGAGGGCAACCCCAAGCTCACCGACGGTCCCATCAACAAACTAATCGCCGCCTCGCGAAGTCTGGTGACGACCCTCGCCGACCGGGATTACGACCCCTGCCGCCTGGTGCCTGCCGATTTCGACCGGGCCTGCGATCTCATCATCGAACGTGGCGGGACGCAGGCGAGCCGCTATCGCCTCGGGCTTCCCCTGCAGGAAATCTCCGAGTTCCTCTCCCGGTGGCACGTCACAGCCTTCGCCTTCACGTGGCGGAACTCGTTCAAGAGGGTCTCCAACAGCTCGCGCGTCGGCAAGCACGCCGAGAAGAATCAAGCCAAGATCCCGTCCGAGGACGTGCTCGACGAGATCGCGCGCCTGTCGCACCTCGTGACCAAGGTCGCCGACCGGGCGCTCATGGCGACCACCAAGTTGCTGCACTGCGCCCCTTGGCGCATGGGAGAGGTCAACACCATCCCCCCCGACTGCTGGGTCACGGAGCCGAAGAAGGGCGCGAACGGCAACGTGCTCGACGACGACGGCAATCCGGTCCTGCGCCATGGCATCCGATACTGGCCCGAGAAGTCCGACCAGGCGGACATCAAATGGATCCCCGATGTGATGGTGCCGGTCGCCCGCGACGCGATCAACACCTTGCTGGAGCTATCCGACCAGCCTCGCGAGCTGGCCGCCTGGTATGAGGCCAATCCGGGACGCGCATGGCTGCCGGGTCCCGATCTGGGGCCCGAGCAGCGGTTCACCGCCGTCGACATCGAACAGATGTTCAACGTGGCCCCTCGCGGCGGCATGCAATGGCTCCGCGCCCGCCACGTGCCGCTCGACGAGACCATTCGTCCATTTACAGTCGCTCGTCGTGACCTCGAGGCGGCGCTTCTGGCAGAGTGGGACAAACTCGAGTACCTGACCAAGGATCGGCGGCGGCTGCTCCGCTCCCAGCACCTCTTCCTGACCTTCGCCAACCGATACCACGACGGCAAGGGCGTGAACTACTGCATGGTGGAGATGACCACGGACCAGCACGTCAGCGACTTCCTGAGCGGCCGCGGATCCGGCGACACGCGCATCGAGTCGGTCTTCGAGCGGTTCGGGAGCAGGAACCCCGACGGCACGGCTATGAGCGTGAACAGCCACCAGTTCCGCCATTGGCTGAATACCGTCGCACAGCGGGGAGGTCTCGGTGCCGCCCTGGTGGCGCGTTGGTCGGGGCGCAAGGAGATCGCCCAGAACGGCGAATACGACCACATGACCGGCATGGAACTGGGCGAACAGGGCCGCGACTTCATGTCTTCGGGCAAGGTGCATGGCGCCCTCGCCGACGTGCATGATGCGCTGCCGCCCGTGGAGCGGGAGCGTTTCCGAGAGCATGTGTTCGAGACCGCGCATGTCACCGAGATCGGCATGTGCGATGCCAACTTCGTCTCGACACCCTGCCCCGAGCTGGGTGCCTGTCCCACCTGCGAACACTGCAACGTCCGCAAGGGCGACGGCGCGGCCCGGGAGCGCACGCAGGCCGTGCGCGACGACACCGAGTGGCTACTCGAACGGTCGATCGAGGAGGTCGCCGACGATACCGAGGGCGCGTCGAACTACGTGGAGGCGCACCGCCAGCGCCTGGCGGGGCTGGACCGCATCATCGCAATCCACGACAACCCAGCGATCCCGGACGGGACATGGGTGAGGCCCAACGCGGAGTCGCTCGACCACTTCGCGGGCGCGGCGCTGAAGGGGCGTGGATGATGGCGGACAAGCGCAACTACGAGATGATCACCGAGACGCGCGAGCGCGACATTCTCGAGCTGATCGACAACTGGGATCCGAAGAAGAAGAAGTTCACCCGCGAGGCGCTGAAGCGCCGCGTCGAATGCACGCTGGGCTTCAAGATCTCCCGACAGGGCATGATGAAGCGCGACGCCATCCTCAGGGCGGTCGAACGGCGTGAGAAGGAGATCAGGGGCGACAAGCCTCCTCGCGCCGAGGCGGACCCGCTTGAGATCGTGCTCGAGAAGCGCGTCGAGGATCTCCAGGCCACCGTGGACAAGCAGGCCAAGGAGATCGCGGGCTACAAGGACCTGTTTGCCACCTACCGCTACAACGCGCGCCAGCTCGGGATCACCCGCGAGCAGCTCGAGTCACCCATCCCCGCCCGGGGGCAGGTCGAAGGCGCGAGGGGCTAAGCCGATGGCGCGCAGCAACCAAGAGGTGGGCGATACCAACCACGCCAACCTCGCGGCCTACCTGGAACAGGTCGGCCCCAACCTCCCGCGCCGACCCAGTGGCGACCTCGACGTCGCCCGGATCGTGCGGGAGGCGCCCCTGACCGCCAGACGCGTGTTCTACGACGTCGATCGCAACGTGCGGCTTGTCGACGACCATCTGCGCAAGCACAACCAGACGCGGGGCGCGCCCGGTGTCAACGGTGCCGCTGATACCAACGGTGCGCGCGGAACGGCTGCCTACGACCGCCCAGGGGCCGCCACCACCACCGACAACGAGGCCCGGCTGAAGCGCCAGCTGGGCGACGTCGAACGCCGTCTCGCGGCCGCCCTGGGCGAGGTCCGCGAGGTCCGCCAGAAGCTCCGCCGCTACGAGGCGATCGAGATCCACCTCGCCGACACCGGGCGGCTGCCGCGGTGACCCACGTCTCCGGCCTCGTCACGGTCGACCGCGTCCTCGTCCGCAGCGCCACCCTGGCAGTGTTCCGTGGCGAGGGCGCAGATCGCGTGCGGCGTCGCTACGCCTGCCGCCGCCCGGCGCGCGCCCCCTTCGTCGGCGAGACCTGGGAGGTCGAGGGCGAGGTCGAGCACCACCCGGTCCACGGGTCCCAGATCCAGGTCGCGTCGATGACCCCGGCGCGGCGGCGTGGACGCCTGCTCCGCCACCTTCTCGCCGGCGAGCGCTTCCCCGGCGTGGGCGAGGCGACCGCCAACCGGCTGTGCGATGCCATGCCGCCCGACGACCTCATCGCGGTGCTCGACACCGGCGACGGCGACGCGCTCCGCCGCGTGCTGGGCGACGGTCCGCGCGCCGAGGGGCAGATCGAGACGATCCTGACCGAGTGGCCGCTGGTCGAGCACGAGCCGCAGCTGCTCGCTTGGTTCGACCGCAACGGCGTGCCGCAGCGCATCGCGGCCAAGGCGCTGGCCTGCTATGGCGCGGACGCGCTCCAGCTGGTCACGGACGATCCATACCGCCTGCTCGCGTTCGCGGGCTGGAACACCATCGACAGGGTCGCCCTCACAGCTGGCATCCCCCCGCATGACCCCCGGCGTCAGGTCGCGGCCGTCGAGGCGGCGCTGCACGACCACCTCGGCACCGGCGCCACCGTCATGTCCACGGATGCGCTCAGGAAGGCGGTGGGTGACCTCCTGGGAGCGGAGAAGACGCAGAGCGCGCTGGATGTCGCCCGACGCCACAAGGCCGTCGTGGAGCGTCCTGCGGGCTGGCAGGCGGCCGGGCCGGCGCTGATGGAGGAGGCGGTCGCGGCGCGCGTGGCGCACGAGCTCGCGGCTGACACGCCGCGGCCCAGCCTCCTTGGCCTACCCATCGCGCAGGCGATCCGCACTCGGAGCCTGAATAGCGGTCAGGAGGCCGCGGTGCGCATGGCGCTCAGCGAGCGCCTCTTGCTGGTGACGGGCGGAGCCGGCACGGGCAAGACCACTATGCTGGGCGCCCTCCACGAGGCCGCGTCGGAAGCCGGCGTGCCGATCGAGATGATGGCGCTGTCGGGCCGCGCGGCGCTGCGCATGCGCGAGGCGACCGGCGGCGTCGCCCGCACCATCGCGGGGTGGCTGGCGCTCCTGGATCGCGGCAAGCTAGACCTGGACGGCGCGCCGCTCATCGTCATCGACGAGGCGAGCATGGTCGACCTGGGCTCGCTCTACCGGATCATGACAGGCGCTCCGGAGAGTTCGCGCTTCCTGCTCGTTGGCGACGACGGCCAGCTGCCGCCCGTCGGCTTCGGCCTCACCCTCCACGCCCTGCTCGGCATTCCCGAGATTCCGCGCGTCCACCTCACCAAGGTCATGCGGCAGGCGGCCGAGACCGGCATCCCGGCTTTCGCCGCCGCGCTGCGGGACGGCACCCTGCTAGACATTGCCCCCTACGAGCGGGAGGTCGCCACGGGCGTGTCCATCGCCGCATGCGCCGAAGAGGAGGTCGCCGCCATCACCGTCGGGATCAGGCGGGCGCTCGCAAATGCGCGCATCGTGGGCTCGGTGAAGGGCACTACCGATCCGGCCTCCGGCGGCACCGTGGCGATGAACGCGCTGCTGCATCGCGCCTGGCTCGAGGCGAAGGGCCTGCCCCCGACCGCGTTCGCGCGCGGCGAGCCGGTCATGTGGACGGTCAACGACTACGACCTGGAACTCTGGAACGGCAGCCTCGGACGCGTCGTCGGCGAGGTCGTGGAAGGACTCGCCATCCGCTTCGACGAGGGCGACCGCGTCATCCCGCACGAGCTGCTTAACAACCTCGAGCTCGCCTGGGCGATCACGACGCACAAGGCGCAGGGCTCTTCCTTCGACACCGTCGTGGTGCCGGTGACGCGCAGCCGCCTCCTCGACCGCACGCTCCTCTACACGGCCGTCACCCGGGCGCGTCGGCGCGTGGTGCTGGTGGGCGACCCCGAGGTGATCGGCGAGGCCGTGCGGCGACCGCCGTCGGCGTCGCGACGGGAGACATGGCTCGCGGAGTGCGTCCAAGCCGCACTCGCGTCCACATCGGGACGCCTCGCTGCCTGACCCGCCTCGGACTGATGGCGGAACAGAACGTGAAGGCATATATGACGCCGAGAGAAGGGAGGCTGTGATGCGCGACATCGTCCGTGATCTGCACCAGCCCAACCAGGACTGCCGCATGGGTGGACTCGGCGCATGACGAGACCACCACGCGCGCGCGCCGGCACCGCAAGATCGAGCAACACGGCCGCCACCCGCGCCTATGCCGCGTCGGCAGAGGCGCTTGTCCTCAACTTCATGGCGTATGGTAGCGAGATCCTCGGGCTTGAGCCGCACGAGCGCATCTTCCGCGACAAGGCCGCGCCCTACCTGATCCGTCTCGACCCAGGCGTGGGCGAGAGCTTCCCGCTGGTCAGCGTGTCCATGGAGGCGTTCCGCCGGCGTGGCCCCGGCTCTCCCACGGAGGTCATGGTCCGCGCCCTGGGACGCCTCGCTCTGGCCCGCACCTGGCACCGTCGCGGGACCCTCGCGCCGCCCGTCGGCACGATGCACTTGAACGCGATCGCGAAGGCTCTCCTCGAGCATCATGGCGTCGACGGACAGGCGTTCATGGACGCGACCTGGCGGCCGGTCGCCACGTTCGACAAGTACACGGACACCGCCGACTGGCAGAGCGCCGGTGCCGAGCCGCTGCTCCTGGCCCGCTCGCCCCTGCTCCAGCATCGCGGGGCGGCCCTCCCGCCGGGGCTGCCCTGGACGGCCGGCTACAACTCCGGGGATGCGGTGTTCGTCGAGGCCGTCGAGCTCGCGCCCGAGGTGGTCCTATACTGGCGCCCGACCCGCGGCGACGAGGCGGAAATCCGACTGCCAGCCGGCCTTCCGCAGACGCTCGTCACCGCCGCGCTCGGCGGCCCGCTGCGCCGCCTCGTCTCCCATCCGGTGCTCGACCGCTTCGCGCTGACCATCAGGAACGCTGCATACCATCAGCGCACGAGCCGGATCACCGTCGAGGGCGCGGCACCCTGGAAGCGCGTGCGGCTCGCCGGCGGCAACGACGACCGCGCGGAGGTCTCGGCCGAGCTGAAAGCGCTCAAGCCCGCGCGTCGCCAGCTAGAGGCGCTGATCAAGCGGATGCTCACCATCGTCGGCAACGACCGCGACTTCGTGCACGTGCCCTGGAACGACGACTTCGATCTGGACGAGGAGGACGTCGGCCTCGGGATCGTGTGGGGAGGTGGTGAGCACTGCCCACCCGGCATCGGCGAGCGCCGCGCCGAGATGGAGCGGAAGTGTGACGATGGCGACCTCTACGAGGGGTGGACCGAGGACATGATTCAGCAGCTCGATTCCGAGCAGGCGATGTTCGACCTGCATGAGCACGGATGAGCATCTTGCGTCCGCTCGCGCACACGTCGATACCGGCGGCACCGGCCGGAACCCCCCTTAGCGGGGTTTCCCCGGCGAGATTAGTTACACCCGGAGGACCGGTGGCGAGGAGTTCGGCGATGTTTTCAGAGGGGATTGGGGGCGTCCGAACAGACAGTTACCGAATCTCCCCCTACTTACCGTTCTGAGTCCGGGGCGATTTAGCGCGCCTTTGCGACGCCGATGCGCTAAGATACTCGACGGAGCACCGGCTCCGCGAGGACAAGCGCCATGGCCAAGGGCCAGCAGAAAAAATCCAAGGAAGCGCGCAAGCCCAAGGCGGAGAAGCCGCCCAAGCAGAACGCGTCCAACCCCTCCACCAAGGGCAAGCCCGCCGAAGACGCGTCATCGACGCGCTGACCGCCCCGCACCGGCGAGAGATTCAGCCGTGAACCAGCGCAACATCTTCGAGCGCGCGTTCGAGCTCGCGCGCGACGGGCAGCACCAGTCGGTCGACGACATCCGCCGCAAGCTGAAGGCGGAGAAGTTCGACGCGGTCGACGGCCATATGGCGGGGCCGACGATCGCCCGGCAGCTCAAGGCGGCGATGAAGGGCACGGCGGGGTAGACGCCCCCGCTTACGCTTCCTCCGTCAACCTGAACCGAGGCTCGGGCGCGGGAAGGTGAAAGCCGGGCCTGCTGCGCCGGCTCCCACGCACCTCCGCCTCGGCGAGCAGCCAGCGCAGCAGGGTCGCGGGGTCATCCTCGCCGAGCAGCGTCGCGCGCGCGGCGACCACGCCGAAGTCGCCCGGCGTCAACCCCTCGAGCGGCTCCGTCTCCGCCGGCAACGGCGCGCCGAAATAGCGCGGGAACAGCGCCGTCGCGCGCGCCGGGGTCAGCGCGCGCATCGCCACGCGCAGGGTGAAGCGCCGCTGCGTCGCCGGGTCGAGCGTGTCGTGGAGGTTGGTGGTCGCGACGAACGGCGAGCGCAGCGCCTCCATCCAGCGCAGCATCTCGTTGACCATGCCCGTCTCCCAACTGCGCTGCGCGCCCAGCCGGTCGAACAGGAAGCTGTCCGCCTCGTCGATCAGCAACAGTGACCCGGCCTCCGCGCTCGCGCGGAACGCGTCGGCGATGTTCGCCTCCGTCCCGCCCACATAGGGCGAGAGCAGGTCCGACCCGCGCCGCTCGTCCACCTCGACCCCAAGCCGCTCGGCGACGTGGCGCGCATAGGCGCTCTTGCCGGTGCCCGACGGCCCCGACAGCAACAGGCTCCAGCCGCGCCCCGGCGCGCGCGCCAGCCGGTCGGCAAGCGCGGGCAGGTCCTGGTCGGCGTGCGACAGCGCCGGGTCATACACCGCCGACTGCCGCTCGACCGGTGGCGCGCCCCCGCCCAGCGCGCGCAGGATGCTCTCGCC
>CAXTTU010000088.1:0-10732 GCA_964247225.1 uncultured Sphingomonas sp.
CGCGAAGCTGAAGCGGGCCGCGATGCTGGACGAGCAGGCGGCGCTGAAGGCCGCGTCCTGGGGGATGTTCCAGATCCTGGGCGAGAACTATCACGAGGCGGGCTATCCAACGGTCGAGGCGTTCGTGACCGACATGATGATCAGCCGGAAGCAGCATCTGCGCGCCTTCGCCAATTTCGTCTCCTACGATCGCAGGAAGGTGAGGGCGATCGTCGGCCACGACTGGGCGAGGTTCGCGCGTCTCTACAACGGCCCGGACTACAGGAAGGGGGACTACGACGAGAAGCTCGCGGCGGCCTACAAGCGCATCGTCGGCACCGCCACCGGAGGGCGCCGATGACGCGTCGCATCGCGGGAGTGGCGGGCTGCCTCGCGCTCGTCGCGTGCGGCCAGCCGAGCGCCCAGCCGCGAGGACGGGCGACTCCGGCCCCGGTTGCGTCGGCTGTTCCTTCGCCGTCGAGCCCGCGCGAGGCGGTGCAGTTCCCGCCCGGACCGGAACTCTCCGCGCCGGCGGTCGACTTGGCCGCCTTCTCCGAACGGGACGGCAAGCCGCGGGCGATCCGGCTCGCGGGCGGGCGCACGGTGCGCCTGCAGGGTTTCCGGAGAGTCGAGAAGGCGGACATATCGGATGCGCAGTGCGCAGTGGACGTGGACGGGCGCAGGGTGGCGACCATGGGCGTGGGCGCGACCGCGGAGTACACCTGCAGCGGCCTGGTCGCGGCCGGCGGGGGTGCCGCCGAAGGGCGGTCTGCCGCGGATCGGCCTCATCTACGATGTCGCCTCGCCAAACGCCTCGTTTCGCGCGGCCGTGGTGCTGGAGCAGGCGGGCGATATTTGGCGTGTGGACGAGGATCTTGCCGGCGCGTTCGACGGCGGCGGGGCCGGGCGCTCCATCGCGGGGTTGCGCGCCGCGTTGGCGAAGCGGAAAGCCGGCACGTTCTGAACGGCGGCGATGCGTCCCCACCCTTCAGCGCGGCGAGGACTTTGCTTTGATGCCGTCAGGCCGGCGAGGAGGTTCCGCCCAAGGCGCACCTGCTCGGCTAGCATCGCATCGTCATCGAAGAGCCCTGCCGTTCAGTGGTGGATCCGCCATCGTTCCGGTTCGACGTAGCGACATTTAGAAAAATGCGCCGCGGCGAAGCCGCGTCGCTACGTCGGACGGGTCGGCTGAAGCCGCCCGCCGGCCGCGCTTGCGCGCCTCGGCGGCAGCTTCGCTACCGGCGTGTGCGCTGCGCGGTGGTGGACGCACTTGGGCTCGAACCAAGGACCCGCTGATTAAGAGTCAGCTGCTCTACCAACTGAGCTATGCGTCCGTACCGGCGGGCAGGTGCCCAACCGGAAGCGGGCGGTTAGCCAGCCCGCCCGCGTATTGCAACCCTTATCGCGCGCCCTGTCCCGCCCATGCGGTAATTGCGGGGCGGAGGCGGTCGGCGGCGGCGCGACGGACCGCGATACTCGATAGCGCGCGGCCCGCGCCGTTGCCGGAGCCTGCGGGCAGCGTCGCCGCATAGGCCTTGATCTTGCCGGGCATCGCCGGGTCGTTCGACCCTTGGCCGAGCGACGGGATGTAATCGGCGCGCGAGCTTTGTTCGAGAAAGCCGTTGACCACCGCCTGGTGCGCGATCGCCCAGTCGAAGGCCTGGTCGGGATGCCGGTTCGCGATCGAACGCAGCAGGGACGCCTTTTGCGGGTCGGTGATGCGGTTGGTCTCTAGCAGCGCCAGCGCGCGCGTCGCCAGCGCCGGGTCGCGCGCCGCGCCAAGCAGCGCCACGAAGCTGTTGCGCGCGACCGGGCTCTTCTCCGCCTCGGTCAGCCGCAGCAGCGCATCCCACTCGGCGGGCGTCGCGTTGGTCGCATAGGTCGACAGGATCGGCTCGCGGATCGCGGGCGGTATCGCGGTCGGGTCGGTTGCGAGCCGCGCGACCAGCGCCCGCGCCCGCGCGCCGATGGCCGGGTCACCGTTGACGCCCAGCCGCGCGACCAACTCCTCGCGCAGATTGGTCACGAGCGGGGACTCGCCCGCGCGCGCCTCGAACCCGACGCGCGCGAACACGGGCGACAGAATCGCCACCTCACGCGCGCGCAAGGTCGTCTCAAGCGGCGTTCCCCGGTACAGCCCGGTAAGGCCGCCCAGCTCGCCCGTGACGACGCTCCATTCGAGCGGGTCGGCGTCGGGCGACACCCGCCCCATCAACGACAGATAGCGCGACAGGTCCTGATCGCCCGACAGCGCCAGCGCATAATCATCGGCTAGCGTCCCGAGCCGGTCGTTGAGCGCGAGCCTGGGATAGTCGCGCGCGAGCGCGGCGTGGCTCGCGTCGTCGTACTTGACGCGTGCGTATGCCGCCTTGCCGAGGTTCATCACCAGCGTGCCGCAGCCCGGGACCGCGACCTCGGCCGCGTCCGGCCCGCGCACCACCGCGCTTGCCTGCCCGCCGCCGACCACGCCGAGCGTCAGCGGCACGCGCCAGCGTTCGGGTGCCTTGCTGGCGGCGTCGAGCCCGAACCGCCCCTGCACCAGCGTCGCCCGCGTCGCGCCCCCGACGCAGCGCGCGCCGGTCAACGTCACAAGCGGCACGCCCGGCTGGAGCGTGAAGTCGTGCGCGATGTCACGCACAGGCACGTCCGGCGCAGCGGCGGCGAGCTCGCCCCATAGCTGGTCGGAAACGGTGTTGCCGTACTTGTACCGCGCCATGTAGCGGCGGATGCCGTCGCGGAAGCGATCGGGGCCGAGTGTCGCTTCGGTCATCGCGATCACCGCCTGCCCCTTGGCATAGGTGATCGCGTCGAACGCTTCGCCGATCTCGTCCACCGTCTCGACATGGCGGACGATCGGGTGCGTCGCGGCGGTGGCGTCGACGCCCAGCGCGCCTTCGCGATCGAACGCCACCGCGGTCGCGCCCGGCTCCCATGTCGGGTTCAGGTCGCGGCTCGACTTGTTCTCCATCCACGACGCGAAGCCTTCGTTAAGCCAGATGTCGTCCCACCAATCCATTGTGACGAGGTCGCCGAACCATTGGTGGGCCATCTCGTGCGCGACAACGGTGTAGATGCGCTGGCGATTGCTTTCGGTCGCGCGCGCGGGGTCGAACAGCAGCTCCTTCTCGAAATAGAAGATCGCGCCCCAATTCTCCATCGCGCCGAAGAACTGGCTGGAGCCCGGCCCGGCGATCATGTCGAGCTTGGGCAACGGGTAGGGCTGGCCGAAATAGTCATTGTAGTAGCTGAGCAGCCGCTTCGCCTGTCCCAGCGCATAGTCGCCCTGCGCCGACACGCCACGGCGCGAGATGACGCCGATCTCGACATTGCCCGCCTGCACCGTGCGGCGCTCAAGATTGCCCATGCCGAGGAAAAGCAGATAGCTCGACATGACGGGCGTGGTGCGGAAGTGCCAGGTGGTGACGCCGCCCTGCGTTTCCTTGTTCGCCACGGGCATGTTGCTGAACGCGAGCTGCCCGGTCGGCGCGGTGGTCGAGAGGGTATAGGTCGCCTTGAACGAGGGCTCGTCCCACATCGGCGCGAAACGGCGCGCATCGGGCGCCTCGAACTGGGTCGCGAGCATCCGGTCGGCGGAGCCATCCGTGTTGGTGTAATCGATCGCGAACAGCCCCTGCGCGGACTTGTTGATCTGCCCCGTCCAGGCGATCGTCAGCTGATGCCGCCCCGCCGCGACGGGCCGCGCGAGGATAAGCGTCAGCAGCTGCGCCTTGTTGTCGGCCGCCGCCGTCGCGGGCGCGCCATCGAGCGCCGCGCTCGTCACCTGCAGATCGGCGGCGTTGAGGGTCAGCGTACGCGTCGGCTGCGCCACCTCCACCGTCACCGTCTCCGTGCCGCTGAACGTCAACGCTTTCGCGTCGGGCTTGACCTGGATGTCATAAGCGAACGGGCGGACGTTGCGGTCGAGCCGCCCGTTCGCGGCCTGCGCGGCGGCGGGGACGAGCGCGGAGGCGAGCAGGAGCGACAGGGCGAGCTTCACGGGGGCAATCTCTCGATATGGTTAACCGCGCTCTACCGCCCCCGTCCCGATCCGCAACGGATTTGGCCCCCGCCGCACGCTCGGCTAACGCGGGCGGCATGACCATTCCCGCCCCGCTCGCCCGCCTGCGCCTGCCCGTGATCGGCTCGCCGCTGTTCATCGTCTCGGGGCCGGAGCTGGTGATCGCGCAATGCAAGGCGGGTATCGTCGGCTCGTTTCCCGCGCTCAACGCCCGGCCGGCGGCGATCCTCGACGAGTGGTTGCACCGGATCACCGAGGAGTTGGCCGCGCACAACCGCGCGCATCCCGACCGGCCCGCCGCGCCGTTCGCGGTCAACCAGATCGTCCACAAGTCCAACGACCGGCTGGAGCAGGACCTCGCCACCTGCGCCAAGTGGCAGGTGCCGCTGGTCATCACCTCGCTCGGCGCGCGCGAGGACCTGAACCGCGCGGTTCATGGCTGGGGCGGCGTCACGCTCCACGACATCATCGACGACCGTTTCGCGCGCAAGGCGGTGGAGAAGGGCGCGGACGGGCTGATCGCGGTGGCCGCGGGCGCGGGGGGGCATGCGGGGCGATTGTCCCCCTTCGCGCTGGTGGCGGAGATCCGGCAATGGTTCAGCGGCCCGCTCGCGCTGTCAGGCTCGATCGCCACCGGCGACGCGGTGCTGGCGGCACAGGCGATGGGGGCGGACTTCGCCTATATCGGCTCGCCCTGGATCGCGACGGAGGAGGCCAACGCGGACGCAGGGTACAAGCAGGGCATCGTCGAGGGGCGCGCGGCGGACATCGTTTATTCCAACCTGTTCACCGGCGTTCACGGCAACTACCTGCGCGGGTCGATCACGGCGGCGGGGCTCGATCCGGACAATCTGCCCGAGGGCGACCTCAAGACGATGAACTTCGGCGGCGGCGAGAACGGTTCGAAAGCAAAGGCGTGGCGCGACATCTGGGGGTCGGGCCAGGGCATCGGCGCGGTGGACGCGGTCGAGCCGGTAGCGGCGCGCGTCGACCGGCTGGAGCGCGAATATCGCGCAGCGCGGGCGCGATTGGGCGTGGGTTAGGGCTTGTGCTGTTATTCGTAACCGCTCGTCCTGAGGAGGGACTGAGCCCTTCGACTTCGCTCAGGAGAGCCTTGTCGAAGGCCCGTCTCGAAGGACAGGTGGGCGCGTACCCACCTGTCCTTCGAGACGCCGCTTCGACTTCGCTCAGCGGCTCCTCAGGACGAACGGCTTATTTGGACCGAACAGTTTTCAGAACGCCAGGGCCAGCGCTTCCAGCATCGACCGCGCCGGGCTCGGCGGCGGGGTTGCTGCCGCCTGCGCGTCGTCGAGGCGCGCGACGCGGCGATGAAGTTCGGTGCTGGCGTGGATCAGCGCGCGTGCCTGGGGCGGCATCGCCTCCACCACGCCCGCGTCGCTGACCGGCGCGGTGCCGAGGCGGCGCGACGGGTCGAGCGCATCGCGCCGGGCGATCTCTCCCGCGCCCACCGCGCGCTGCGTGAGCAGCCAGGCGATGACGTGCATCAGCCGCGTCGTCACCTTGAGCGACTCACACGAGAAGGTCACACGAGCGAGGGGCGATAAAGCATCGCGCTCCGCCCGGCCCGCTTCGTCGAAATAGGTCCGCGCCTCGTCCGCGAGCAACATCGCCTCGATGTAGAGCGTGTCCACGAGGCGGGACTGGATCGGGGCGTCGATGCGGCGCGAGGTCATACCCGCTGATGTGCCATGCCCGCGCCCTCTTCCGCCAGCGGCGCGAGGGATGTCCGCGTCCCGTTCCGATACCGTTCAGGCGATGATGTCGGGAATCATCGCGTCCTCGAGCAGCGCGATCTCGTCGCGCAGCCTCAGCTTGCGTTTCTTGAGCCGCGCGATCTGGAGCTGGTCGCTCGATCCGCTCGCCAGCAACGCGGCGATCGCGGCGTCGAGATCGCGATGTTCGGTCCGCAGCGCGTCCAGCCGCCGCGCGATCTGCTCCTCGTCCATGCCCGCCCCCTTCGCCCTTGCTGTAGCGCAAGCGTCGGGCGCGAAGCGAGCGCCAAAACGGGTCGTCGCAATTCCATGCGCACCCGGCGCTTTGGTTGCGCGAGGTTGGCGACTTGCCGCGCGATCGGTGGTTCTCTCCCTTCCCCGCCCACAAGGAGACATGCTCGATGCACGACGCGCACCGTTCGGCCCTGGAAGCCAAACATGCCGGGCTCGACCGCCAGATCGCCGCGGAAGCGCAGCGACCATCGCCCAATCAGACGATGCTCCATGACCTCAAGAAGCAGAAACTGCGGCTGAAGGAGGAACTCGGCTCCGGGTGAGTCAGCGCGCCGGGCGCGTCGCCCCGACGGGCTTGCGCGCGCGCTGTGGATCGACCGGCGTATCGAACGCGATGCCGGTCCGCCCTTGCGTGAACCAGGCGACGCGCCCCGCGATCCAGCCCAGCCCGCGCACCTCCACCTCGACCGGCGTGTCACGGTCGAGCGGCGTCTCGAACTCGGCCATCAGCCCACCCGCCGATAGATTGCGGATGCGGACGGAGTAGATTTCGGAGAGCGCGGGGGAGCGCAGCCGCGCCATCAGGAACAGGCTGTCACGCGCCCGCGCCTCGCCGCCGCTGTCCGGGCCGACGGTCGCAAAGGGCGTGAACGGCTCCGGCAACAGGCGATCCATCATGTCTTCCGTGTCAGGCGGGTGGTGGAACCGAGCTATGCCGAAATCATCACCATTGGCTTAACCGGACGGCGCTACTCCTCGCGCGAAACGCGTTCGTTGCGCTCGTGCCGCTCCTGCGCCTCGACCGTCATGGTCGCGATCGGCCGCGCTTCGAGCCGCGCGAGGCTGATTGGTTCGCCCGTCACCTCGCAATAGCCATATTCGCCCTCGTCGATGCGGCGGAGCGCGGCGTCGATCTTGCTGATCAGCTTGCGCTGCCGGTCGCGGGTGCGAAGCTCGATCCCCCAATCGGTCTCGCTCGAGGCGCGATCGTTGAGGTCGGCCTCGCGTAGGGAATCGGATTGCAGCTGGGATAAGGTGTCGCGCGCCTCGCGCAGGATCGCGTCCTTCCAGGCGTGGAGCTTGGCGCGGAAATACTCCTGTTGCCGCTTGCCCATGAACGGCTCGTCCGGCTCGGGGCGATAGCCCGCCCCGTCGTTTGCCGCCACCATCGGGCCCAGATCCTCCAGGCCCGTTACGCGTTCCGCCACCGACGCCATGCCACTCTCCCCGCCGGTCGCCTCGCCTCCCGGCGCAGCGCCCGACGCCCAACCCGGGCGCGCCTATAATCTAGGTCAGGAAACCTCACAAGCGTAAGACGTTACGGGAAACGGCTCTTTACGATTGCGGTCGAACCGGCTGGTCGGGTCAGCTGATCCCTATTTTCGTCCCGTGCTGGTACAGCAACGCCGAACCCACGCCTCGCTGCACGGTATCGCCCGTTTCGGGACGCGCAATGATGGTTAAACCGCTTGCGCTTAAGGCTTTGTTTCGCACTTTGGGGAAGAAGCGGCGGCCGGGCCGTTGTGGCTGATCAACTGACGTCGCCACGCGTCAGCAACGGGGAAGATGCGGGTATGTCGGTGCGGATGGCCTTGGCGAAACTTTGCGCTTGCGCGTGCGGCGGCGCGGTACTTGGCGGCGGCGCGGTGCATGTCGCCGAGCACCCGCATCACTATTTCCATCGCGTGACCCGGCACGTCGTGGCGCGGACGGTCGTGCCGACTCGCATTCGACGCGTGACCACCACGACCACCGCGGCCTGTGCGCCGACGGTGGTGTCGGTGGCCAGCACTCCCGCCCCCGTGCCGATCCCGCAAGCGCCCGGCTATTCGCTCGGGGGCGGCGGCGCGGTGGTCCCCGCCGTGGTTGGGGGCGGTTTCTTTGGCGGCGGCGGCGGGTTCTTCGGCGGTTTCTTTGGCGGATCATCGGGTAGCGGCGGCGGGATCGCGATCTCGTCCACCTCGTCCTCGTCGGGCGCGGTATCGTCCTCTTCGGGCACCGTCAGCGTGTCGTCGTCGGGGAACAACCTGTCGTCCTCGTCGTCGGGCAATGTATCCTCATCCGGCAACGTGTCCTCATCGTCGTCGGGCAACGTGACGGGAACCGTGTCCTCCTCGTCGTCGGGCAATGTATCGAGTTCCAGCTCGACCGGCGGTGCCAGCATCGAGAATTCGGTCAACAGCTCCAACACCAATAACAACAGCAGCAACAATTCGAGCTCGAACACCGCCAACAGCAACAGCAGCGCGACCAACAACAACACGAATACGAGCACGAACAACAATAGCAATCAAAACAGCAACACGAATGCCAATCAGAACGTGAACGCGAACCAGAACAACAACTCGAACCAGAACAGCAATACCAACAACAACAGCAATAATCAGTCGCAGAACCAGAATCAGGATCAGAACCAGTACGGGTCGAGCAGCCAGGGCTTCAGCACCAGCACATCGTCCTCGAGCAGCGGGTCGACCGGATCGAGCGGTTCCACCGGCTCGTCGAGCGGATCGACGGGGTCGTCGAGCGGCTCCCCCGCGCCGGTGCCCGCGCCGCCGATGGTGCTGCTGTTCGGCGCCGCCGCCGCCGCGCTGGTCGCGCGCAAGCGGTTCGCGCGGAAGCCGCTCGCGGCCTGAACGCCAACCGAGCGGATCACCAAGGGCTCCCGGTACATCGCCGGGAGCCCTTTTCGTATCAGGCTATGCCGCCTTCAGCGCCGCCTCGATGTCGGGCACGGTATGCCCGGTCAGGTCCTTGCCGAGCTCGCCCGCGAGCCGGTGCTCCACCTCCTTGTGGTAGTGTTTGCGCAGCTCGCCCAGCGTGCGCGGCGGCGCGACCACGATCAGCTTCTCGAACTGGTGCGCCAGCGCGCGCTTCTTGAGCATCTCCGCAGCTTCCGCGGCGAAGCGATCCTCCTCCAGCTGGTGAAAGTCGGTCTGCGCCATCGACCCGCGCGAGGGCGCGAACGCGCCGCCCTGCCCGCCGCCGTTCGGCCCGCCATTGCCGCCGCCGCGCGCAACCGCGGGCGCGCCGCCGCCCATCTGCGTCGAGGACGCGCGCCCCGATCCGTCCGTCGCCTGGTCGGAGGTCTTGGGGTTGGGATGCTCCTCCGCCATCTCGACATGAAGGTCGGGGAACTCGGCGTCGCCCTGGTTGCGCAGGAACAGGAGCTTTCGCCCGTCCGCGACGAGCACCATCGCGTTATGGGGAACCTGCATAGTCGAACTCCTTTTGGGTGTTGGTCGAGGGGCGTAACGCCCCGCCCCGCTTGCCGGTTGCCAGCCTGCGGGCCATAGCCGCCGTGCCATGCATGACACCCGCCTGATCCGCGACGACCCCGCCGCCTTTGACGCCGCGCTGGCGCGGCGGGGGGTTGGGCCAGTGTCGGCGAAGCTGGTCGCGCTCGACGAGCAGCGGCGGCAGTGCGTCACCGAACTCCAGACCGGCCAGGCGCGGCGCAACGAGGCATCGAAGGCGATCGGTGCCGCCAAAGCGAAGAAGGACGAAGCGACCGCGCAGGCGCTGATGGCCGAAGTTGCCGCGCTGAAGGAACGCCTCCCCGCGCTGGAGGCAGACGAGACGAGGCTTGCCGAGGAGCTCAACGCCACGCTCGCCGCGCTGCCCAACCTGCCCTACGCCGACGTGCCTGACGGCGCGGACGAGGCCGACAACGTCATCGAGAAGATCGTCGGCGACCCGCCGACGTTCGACTTCGCGGCTAAGGAACACGACACGCTCGGCCCGGCGCTCGGCATGGATTTCGACACCGGCGTGAAACTTGCGGGCGCGCGCTTTACGCTCCTCCGCGGACCGCTCGCCAAGCTCAACCGCGCGCTCGGCCAGTTCATGCTCAGCACCCTCGCGGACGAGCATGGCTATGAACAGGTCGTGCCCCCGCTGCTGGTCCGCGACGAGGTGGCGTTCGGGACCGGGCAGTTGCCCAAGTTCGCCGAGGACCTGTTCAGTACCTCGTTAAAACCGGACATCATCGACTTCGTCCGAGAGCGGCTCGGGCTTGGGATTGCGATCGCGAACGACGATCCAGAAGCGACGAGCATGATGCGCAGTTTTCTTGAGGAACTTACTCGAAATATCCCGAACAAAACGGAGCGCCGCTGGCTGATCTCCACCGCCGAGATGAGCCTGACGAACATCGTCCGCGAGCAGATCCTGAGCGAGGACGAACTGCCGTTGCGCTTCGCCGCGCTCACCCCCTGTTTCCGCTCCGAAGCGGGCGCGGCGGGGCGCGACACGCGCGGGATGATCCGCCAGCACCAGTTCGACAAGGTCGAGATGGTGTCGATCGTCACTCCTGACACGTCCGAGGCGGAGCATGAGCGCATGACCGCCTGCGCCGAGGACCTGCTCGTCAAGCTCGGCCTGCCGTTCCGCCGCGTGAAGCTGTGCGCGGGCGACATGGGCTTCACCGCCGCGCGCACCTATGACCTGGAAGTGTGGCTCCCCGGCCAAGGGCGGTATCGTGAAATCTCCAGTTGCTCGACCTGCACCGACTTCCAGGCGCGGCGGATGAATGCGCGCTACCGCCCCGCGGGTGAAAAAGCGACGCGCTTCGTCCATACGCTAAACGGCTCGGGTCTCGCGGTCGGGCGGACGATCGTCGCGGTGGTCGAAAACTATCAGCAGGCGGACGGTAGCGTCGCGATCCCCGACGTGTTGCGACCCTACCTTCCCGGCCTAAACCGGCTGGAGCCGAAGCGCTGATGCGCATCCTGCTCACCAACGACGACGGCTATCACGCGCCCGGGCT
>CAXTTU010000089.1:0-2508 GCA_964247225.1 uncultured Sphingomonas sp.
TCCACTGGATCCTCGGCGGGCGGGCGA
This sequence comes from uncultured Sphingomonas sp., assembly GCA_964247225.1. Lineage (GTDB taxonomy): Bacteria > Pseudomonadota > Alphaproteobacteria > Sphingomonadales > Sphingomonadaceae > Sphingomonas. The sequence continues at coordinate 28 of CAXTTU010000089.1, forward strand.
AGGGGGACGATCTCGACGCCTGTCGCCCGTACTTCGCCCACGTCGCGCGCGCGTACACGATCGGGGAGGCGGGGCCGGTGTTCGCCGCCGTGCTCCGCCGCGACGCGGTGCCGGTCGAGGAGGCGGGAACGCTCGCCCGCGCGGTCGCCAGCGCCGCCGCTCAGGCACAGGCGGGCGACACGGTGCTCCTCTCCCCCGCCGCCGCGAGCTTTGACCAGTTCCGCGACTTCGAGGCGCGCGGCGACGAGTTCCGCACCTTGGTTGAGGGCCTCGCATGAGCGACATGATCGCCAAGTCCGCAGGGATAAAGGCGAAGCTTCGCAACCGCGGCGGGCGCGGCGACCGGTCGCCGCTCGGCACCTGGTTCTGGGACATCGACCGGGTGCTGCTGCTGCTCACCATGTCGCTGATCGCGATCGGGCTGGTCGCGGTCGCCGCCGCCAGCCCGGCGAGCGCGGTGCGCTATTCGGGTGAGCACACGCACATCCCACCGCTCTATTACTTCTGGCGGCAGCTGATGTGGGTGGGCGTCAGCCTGCCGATCCTGTTCGGGGTGTCGATGCTGCCGGTCAACGCCGCGCGCCGCTTCGCGCTGGTGGGGGCGGTGCTGTTCGCGGTGCTGCTCGCGGTGACGTGGAAGTTCGGGGTGCAGGTCAACGGCGCGCGCCGCTGGATCGGGGTGGGCGTCGCGCAGTTCCAGCCGTCCGAGTTTTTGAAGCCCTTCTTCATCGTCGCGGTCGCCTGGCTGCTGTCGATGAAGGCAAAGGAGCCCGACCTGCCCGTGGTGCCGATCACGCTTGGCGCGACCGGGCTGGTCGGCGGGATGCTGATGCTCCAGCCGGATTTCGGGCAGACGATCATCTTCTGCACGGTGGCGATGGCGCTGCTGATGATCGCGGGCACGCCGACGCGGGTGCTCGTCGGGCTGGTCGCGTGCGTACCCGCCGGGCTGGTCGCGGCCTATCTGTTCTACGGCACCGCCCGCGCACGGATCGACGCGTTCATCTTTCCCGACGCGGACGGTGTCGGCGCGGCGGACCATTTCCAGACCAACGCGGCGCGCGCGACGCTGACCGCGGGGGGCTGGACCGGCACCGGGCCGGGCGGCGGGCGCGTCAAGTTCGGGCTGCCCGAGGCGCATACCGATTACATCTTCTCCGTCATCGGTGAGGAGTTCGGGCTGATCGCGTGCTGCGTGATCGCGGCGGTGTTCCTCGCCATCGTGGTGCGGGTGTTCGTCAAGCTGCTCGACGAGCAGGACGAGTTCCGCCTGCTCGCCGCCTCCGGCCTGGCGGTGCAGTTCGGCGCGCAGGGGCTGGTGTCGATGGCGGTCAACACCGGGCTCGCGCCGTCCAAGGGCATGACGCTGCCGTTCATTTCCTATGGCGGGTCGTCGATGATCGCGCTGTCGATCGGCATGGGGTTGCTGCTTGCGTTCACCCGGCGCAATCCGTTCCTGACGCGCAGCCCCTATGTGCTGCGCTGGCAGGTGTAGCATGATCCAATCGCGCCATTTCGTTCTCGCCGCCGGGGGCACCGGCGGGCATATGGTCCCCGCCGCCGCGCTCGCCGCCGAGCTGATGCGGCGCGGGCACCGTGTCGCGCTGGTGAGCGACGCGCGGGGCGTGCGGTTTCCCGGCCTTTTCGAGGGCGTGCAGACCCACGTCCTCCCGGCCGGGCGGTTCCAGCTCAAGCGGCCGCTGGCCTGGCCGGCGGTGGCGCGCGAGATGTGGCGCGGGCGGGCGATGGCGCGCGAGCTGTACCGGACGTTCAAGCCCGCCGCGGTGATCGGCTTCGGCGGCTATCCCGCATTCCCTGCGCTGACGGCGGCGTTCGCGGACAGGATCCCGACCGCGATCCATGAGCAGAATGCGGTGCTGGGCCGCGTCAACCGGCTGGTCGCGAGCCGCGTCGACGCGATCGCGACGTCGTACGCGAAGACCGAGCGGCTCGCGCCCAAGCTCGCGAGCAAGGCGCTGCATGTCGGTAACCCGGTGCGCGAGGCGGTGCTGGCGCTGCGTGCGCGGCCCTATCCGCTGCTGGAGGAGGATGGCATCTTTCGCGTGCTCGTCACCGGCGGCAGCCAGGGGGCGAGCGTGCTGAGCCAGGTGGTGCCCGACGGCCTGTCGATGCTTCCGCCCGCGTTCCGGCGGCGGTTGCAGGTGACGCATCAGGCGCGGATCGAGGACATCGACGCGGCGCGCGCCAAATATGCCGAGCTCGACATCGCCGCTGATCTGGCGACCTATATCGACGACATGGCGGGCGAACTCGCCTGGGCGCATCTCGTCATCGCGCGCGCGGGCGCGTCGACGATCGCGGAGCTTACCGCGGCGGGGCGGCCCGCGATCCTCGTGCCGCTCCCCGGCGCGACCGACGACCACCAGACCGCCAACGCGCGCGAGATGGCGGCGACGGGCGGCGCGCGGGTGATCCCGCAGGGACTGTTCACGCCGGTGGAACTCGCCAAGCAGATGCAGA
>CAXTTU010000089.1:2518-7203 GCA_964247225.1 uncultured Sphingomonas sp.
GGCCTAGACCCGGAGGCGCTGGAGAACGCGGCCGGGCGCGCAAGGGCTATCGGCAAGCCGAACGCGGCGCGCGATCTGGCCGATTTGGTCGAGAGCCTCGACGCCCCGCTCGCGCGCCTCCCGGTGGTGCAGGCCGCGCGCAAGGAGGCGTTCGCGTAATGCGCGGCGTTCACACCGACATTGGCACGATCCACTTCGTCGGCATCGGCGGGATCGGCATGTCCGGCATCGCGGAGGTGATGGCGAACCTAGGCTATCGTGTGCAGGGGTCTGATGTCGCCGAGGGCTATGTCGTCCAGGGGCTGCGCGCCAAGGGCATCGCGGTGGCGATCGGGCACCGGGCGGAGAATATCGGCGACGCGGCGGTGGTGGTCGTCTCCACCGCGATCCACCGTGGCAACCCGGAGGTGGAGGCGGCGCTCGAACGGCGCGTGCCCGTGGTGCGACGCGCGGAGATGCTGGCGGAGTTGATGCGGCTCAAGTCAACTGTCGCGGTGGCGGGAACCCACGGCAAGACCACGACGACGAGCATGGTAGCGGCGCTGCTCGACGCGGGCGGGGTCGACCCGACCGTCATCAACGGCGGCATCATCAATTCTTACGGCTCGAACGCGCGGCTCGGCGCGAGCGACTGGATGGTGGTGGAGGCGGACGAGAGCGACGGCAGCTTCCTGCGGCTCGACGGCACGGTCGCGGTGGTGACCAACATCGACCCCGAGCATCTCGACCACTACGGGTCGTTCGACGCGGTCAAGGACGCGTTCGTCGAGTTCGTCGAGAACGTGCCCTTCTACGGCGCGGCGCTGATGTGCCTCGATCATCCCGAGGTGCAGAACATCCTGCCCCGGCTGCGCGACCGGCGCGTGGTGACCTATGGCTTTTCCGCTCAGGCCGACGTGCGCGGGGTCAATGTACAACCGTTTCCGGGCGGCAACCGGTTCGAGGCGATCGTGCGCGCGCGCGGCGGGGCGACGCGGTCGATCGAGGGGATCGAGCTGCCGATGGCGGGGCGGCACAATGTCCAGAACGCGCTGGCGGCGATCGGCGTGGCGCTGGAGCTGGGCATCGACGACGCGACGATCCAGCGCGGGTTCCACGCGTTCGGCGGGGTCAAGCGGCGCTTTACCAAGGTGGGCGAAGTGCGTGGCGCGACCGTGATCGACGATTACGCGCACCACCCGGTCGAGATCCGCGCGGTGCTGTCCGCTGCGCGCGAGAGTGGCGCGGGGCGGGTGATCGCGGTGGTGCAGCCGCATCGTTATTCGCGGCTGCAGGGCCTGATGCCCGAGTTCCAGACCGCGTTCAACGACGCGGACGCGGTGTGGGTGACGCCGGTCTATCCGGCGGGCGAGGTGCCCGTGCCGGGGGTAGACGCGGAGGCGCTGGTCGAGGGACTGAAGCGGCGCGGGCATCGGCAGGCGGCGACGATCGCGGACGCGGACGCGCTGGCGACGGCGCTCGCGCCGGGGTTGCGCGGAGGCGATCAGGTCGTGTGCCTGGGGGCGGGGGATATCACCAAGTGGGCGGCGGGGCTCGCCGATGCGATCGGGAAGGTGAAGTGAGGGGGGCGGATAAGCTCCTCCCCGCTCGCGGGGAGGGGGACCATGACGCGAAGCGGCATGGTGGAGGGGCGGTTGGAGCAGGCGGTGCGCTTGGAGGCAACCGCCCCTCCACCACCGCGCCAAGTGGCGCGGCGGTCCCCCTCCCCATGAATGGGGAGGAACTAAGGGGCAGCTTTACCCCTAACGCCTCCCTCGCCGACTTCATCTGGTTCCGCACCGGCGGCGCGGCGGAGTGGCTGGCGCGACCGGCGGACGTGGAGGATTTGGCGGCGCTGATGCGGTCGCTCGACCCCATGACCCCGGTGATGCCGATCGGGGTAGGCTCCAACCTGATCGTTCGCGACGGGGGCGTGCCGGGCGTCGTCGTGCGGCTGCCCAAGGCGATGGCGCGAGTGTCGGTCGAAGGCGGCCTGATCCGCGCGGGCGGGGCGGCGATGGGGATCACTGTCGCAAGCGCCGCGCGCGATGCGGGCGTCGCGGGGCTGGAGTTCCTGCGCGGCATCCCGGGCACGGTGGGCGGCGCGGTCAGGATGAACGCGGGCGCGTATGGGCGCGACACGTCTGACATCCTGAGCGAGGTGACTGTCGTAACCCGTTCAGGCAAGGTAGAAACCTGGGCCGCCCAGCGGCTCGGCTACAGCTATCGACATTCCGAACTGCCGGAAGGTGCGGTGGTCGTCGAGGCGGTATTCGCGGGCACGCCGGGCGATCCCGCCGCGATCGGCGCGGAAATGGACCGCATCGCCGCCGAGCGCGAGGCGACGCAGCCGCTGCGTTCGCGCACCGGAGGTTCCACGTTCAAGAACCCGCCAGGGCACAAGGCATGGGCGCTGATCGACGCCGCCGGGTGCAGAGGACTTCGCAGGAATGACGCGCAAGTGTCGGAGAAGCATTGTAATTTCCTGCTCAACCTGGGTGGAGCGACGAGCGCCGACATCGAAGCGCTGGGCGAGGAGGTGCGCGCGCGGGTGCTGGCGCATAGCGGCGTGATGCTGGAGTGGGAGATACAGCGGGTGGGGGTGGCGGCATGACCCCGCTCCACATCGCCGTGCTCATGGGCGGCTGGTCCGCCGAGCGGGAAGTGTCGCTCACCTCCGGTGCCGGGGTGGCAGACGCGCTGGAGCAGCTTGGCCATTGCGTCACCCGCATCGACATGGCGCGCGATGTCGCCGCGCGGCTGGCGGAGGCGCGGCCCGACCTCGTCTTCAACGCGCTCCACGGCACGCCGGGGGAGGACGGGGCGGTGCAGGGGCTGCTCGACCTGATGGGGTTGCGATACACGCATAGCGGGCTCGCGACCTCGGTCATCGCGATCGACAAGCAGCTGACCAAGCAGGTGCTGGTCCCGCACGGCATCCCGATGCCCGGCGGGCGGGTGGTGAAGAGCGCCGAGCTGTTCGACGGCGACCCGCTGCCGCGCCCCTATGTGCTCAAGCCCGTCAACGAGGGGTCGTCGGTCGGCGTCGCCATCATCACCGAAAAAGGCAATCACGGCAAACCAATAGCGCGCGATGCCGAGGGTCCGTGGCAGCAATTCGACGAGCTGCTCGCGGAGCCGTTCATTCGCGGGCGCGAGCTGACCACTGCCGTACTCGTGGACCGCGCGCTCGGGGTTACCGAGCTCAAGCCCCGCTCCGGCTTCTACGACTACGACGCGAAATATACCGACGGCATGACCGAGCATGTCTATCCCGCCGCCGTCCCCGACGAGATCACCGCCGCCTGCAACGCGCTCGCGCTCGAGGCGCATCGGTTGCTTGGCTGCCGGGGGGCGAGCCGCGCGGACTTCCGCTGGGATGATGAGGCGGGGGTGGATGGGCTGTTCCTGCTGGAGATCAACACCCAGCCGGGGATGACGCCGCTCAGCCTCGTCCCCGAACAGGCGCGGCACAACGGGATCGGCTATGCCGAGCTGGTCCAGGCCATCGTCGACGACGCGCTGAAGGACTCCACAACATGACCGCCACGATCAAGCGCGGCGCGCCCGCCCGGCGGCCCGTGCCCAAGCGCAAGGTGCAGAAACAGTCCGCGACCGCGCGGCTGCTCGCCCGGCTGCCCGTCACCGAACAGGCGGTGCGCCGCGGCACGACCGGCGCGCTGCTCCTCGTCGGGGCGGGGGTGCTGATCGCGGGCGCGACCTGGGCCGGGGTGCCGGGGATGGTCGGGCGGACGCTGTCCGACGCGGCGGGGCGCGCGGGGCTGCGCGTCGAGCAGGTGGAGGTAACGGGCCTCAAGCACATGGACTTCATGACGGTAAACGCGGTGGCGCTCGACCAGCGCTCGCTGGCGATGCCCTCGGTCGACCTCGACGCGGTGCGCCAGCGGCTGCTCGCTTACGGTTGGATCAAGGACGCGCATGTCTCGCGGCGGCTGCCCGACACGTTGCTGATCCATGTCGATGAGCGCGAGCCCGCGGCGGTGTGGCAGGACGACGGGCATCTGATGCTGATCGACGCGGGCGGCACGGTGCTGGAGCCCGTCGATGCGGCGCATGTGCCCGACCTGCCGTTCGTGATCGGCCCGGGCGCGCATCTGCAGGAGGCGGCGTACCAGACCCTGCTCGCCGCCGCGCCCGCGCTGCGGCGACATGTGCGCGCGGCGACGTGGGTGGGGAACCGGCGCTGGGACTTGCGCTTCGAAAGCGGCGAAACGCTGATGCTGCCCGAGGGCGAGCGCGAGGCGGCGGGCGCGCTGGCGGGGTTCGCGGAGATGAACCGGCGGCGCGCGCTGCTCGGCAAGGGGTGGGTGCGGTTCGACCTGCGCGACCCGAGCAAGCTGGTCGCGCGCCCGCCCAACGCGGCGGCGCGGACGCTCGATGGCGGCGGGCCGGCAAAGGCGGACACGACTGCGAACGCGAAGTCGGGCGGCTGAAAACAAGGGGCGGGGAAGATGGCAAAGGCGGCACCGGAAGGACTCATCACGGCGCTCGACATCGGGTCGTCGAAGGTTTCGGCGATGATCGCGCGGGCGGGCGACGGGGGCGAGCTGATCGTGCTCGGCACCGGGCAGCGCGAAAGCCGCGGCGTCAAGCGCGGTTACATCGCCGACATGGCCGCGACCGAGGCGGCGGTGCGCGAGGCGGTGGAGCAGGCGGAGCGGATCGCGGGCGTGTCGATCGAGGAT
>CAXTTU010000089.1:7243-10681 GCA_964247225.1 uncultured Sphingomonas sp.
GCTGCTGTCAGCCGGGCGCGACTCGATCGACCCGCAGGGACGGATGGTGCTCCATGCGCAGCCCGCACTCTACACGCTCGATGGCCTCACCGGCGTCAAGAAGCCGCTGGGGCTCCACGCGGACCGGCTGGGCGTCCATATCCATGTCGTCGCGGCGGACGGGTCACCGGTCAGGAACCTCGACCTGTGCGTCCGCTCGGCGCATCTGGAGGTGAAGTCGATCATCGCCTCGCCGGTCGCCACGGGCCTCGCGTGCCTCAGCGAAGAGGAGCGCGAGCTTGGCGTCGCGCTGGTCGAGATGGGGGCGGGGGTGACCAACGTGTCCTTGTTCGCGGGCGGGATGCTGGTTGGGCTCACCTCGCTCCCAGTCGGCGCGAGCGACATTACCGACGATATCGCCAGCGCGTTCGGCACGCGGCGCGCGACGGCGGAGCGGATGAAGTGCTTTCACGGCTCCGCCAATGCTTCACCACGCGACAATCACGACATGATCCCGCTCAGCCCCGTGGGCGCTGAGGACGGCAAGGGCGATGGTGCGCAGATCACCAAGGCGCAGCTGATCGCGGTGATCCGCCAGCGGCTCCAGCATCTGATGGGCGAGGTGCAGCGCGCGCTGAAGGAGCTGAAGTTTGAAGGGCCGGTCGGGCGGCAGGTGGTGCTGACCGGCGGCGGCGCGGAGCTGAAGGGGATCGCCGATTACGCGCAGGGGACGCTTGGCCGCTCGGTGCGGGTCGGGCGACCGCGCGGGGTGACCGGGCTGCCCGAGGCGCATGCGGGGCCAGCGTTCACGACGCTGGCGGGGCTGGCCTTTCACGCGGCGAGCAACCCGGTGGACCTCCGCTCGCTCGCGCGCGGGCCGCAGCTGGTGCACAAGCCCAAGGGGTTGGGCGGGTTCAAGCGGCTGATCCAGGCGGCGCGGGCGAACTATTGATCGCGCGATTGGGGCTGGCGCGGCTTCCCCCAATGGTGCAGGTTTGTTAACCAAGGGCTCCCGGGCCAGCGTCAACCGGGGCAGGGCGGAGTAGCAGTGGCATGAGCATCGAATTTCTCGCCTCCGAGGTCGACGAGCTGACCCCGCGGATCGCGGTGGTGGGCGTGGGCGGCGCGGGCGGCAACGCGATCGCGAACATGATGCGCGCGGACGTGCAGGGGGTCGACTTCCTCGTCGCCAACACCGACGCGCAGGCGCTGAAACAGTCTATCGCGGCACAGCGGATCCAGCTCGGCGTCAAGATCACGCGCGGGCTGGGCGCGGGCGCGCGGCCCGAGATCGGGCGCGCGGCGGCGGAGGAGTCGATCGACCAGCTGAGCAAGCTGCTCGAAGGCTCGCACATGTGCTTCATCGCCGCGGGCATGGGCGGGGGCACCGGCACCGGCGCTGCCCCCGTCATCGCCAAGGCGGCGCGCGACATGGGCATTCTCACCGTCGGCGTGGTGACGAAACCGTTCGCGTTCGAGGGCAATCGCCGTGCGAAGAGCGCCGATCAGGGCATTGAGGAGCTGCAGAAGTACGTCGACACGCTGATCGTCATCCCCAACCAGAACCTGTTCCTGATCGCCAACGCCAACACGACGTTCAAGGAAGCGTTCGAGATGGCGGACGAGGTGCTGCAGCAGGGCGTGCGCGGCATCACCGACCTGATGGTCATGCCGGGCCTCATCAACCTCGACTTTGCCGACGTCCGCTCGGTGATGCAGGAGATGGGCAAGGCGATGATGGGCACGGGCGAGGGCTCGGGCGACAACCGCGCGCTGGAGGCGGCGCAGCGCGCGATCGCCAACCCGCTGCTCGACGGCGTGTCGATGCAGGGGGCGAAGGGCGTCATCATCTCCATCACCGGCGGCGAGGACATGCGCCTGCTCGAGGTGGACGAGGCGGCGAACCACATTCGCGAGCTGGTCGACCCGGACGCGAACATCATCTGGGGCTCGGCGTTCAACCCCGACCTGGAGGGCCGCATCCGCGTCTCGGTCGTCGCGACCGGGATAGAGGCGGAAGCGCGCGGCGAGGGCGTTCCCGCCGCCGCCGCCGAGCCCGCGCGCTCGACGTTCAGCTTCGGGGGCCCGCGCAAGAGCGAGGACGCGGTGTCGTTCCGCCCGGCCGAGGCGGCCAAGCCCACGCCTGCGCCCGAACCGGAGCCCGCGCCTGTCGCGGCGCCGGTCGAGTCCGAGCCGGTGATGGCGGAGTCCGAAGAGCTGGTGCTGGGAACGGAAGAGATCGTGCCCGAGCTCGCGCCCGCGCCGCAGGTCGCTCCCCAGTCCGCGCGCGTGTTCGGCGAGGAGAGCGCGGCCGCGGGGACCGGCGACGCGCGCCGCCGCTGGCTTGCAGGTGGTCCCGAGGACGCGGTTCCACCCGCGCCCAAGGTGAAGCTGGGCGGCACGCTGTTCGAGCGCATGAGCAACGCCGCGCGCGGGGCCGCGAAGGAAGACGAGGCGGCGAAGGATCCGGTCGAGTTGCCGCGCTTCCTGCACCGGCAAGGGAACCAGTAGGAGCGCGGGAGGGGTAAGCGTCGTCCGCCGTTCCGCTTGTCCCGGCCTGACGATGAGAGTTGCTGTCGTGCGCCGGCATCGGGTGTGAGCCGGATACCTCATCTCATCGCCCAACCGCGCCGCCTCGGCGCGCTGGCATTGCCGGGTGGGCCCTCCACGTCCTAAGTATCTCCAATCGCATGAAGACCGCTTTCCTCCCGTTGCTCGCGCTCGCGGCGGCGCTGGCCGTGCCCGCCGCCGCGCAATACGCCCCTGCGCCGCTGAACGACGCTGATCAGCTCGCCGCGCAGATGCGCGTGATCGGCGCGAACCCGACCGATGTGGTTGCGCTGACGCAGGCGGGTGAGCTGTCGACGCGGCTCGGCGACCTGTCGGGCGCGGCGGCGCTGTTCGCGCGCGCGGACAAGGTCGATCCGCGCAACGGGCGGGTAAAGGCGGGCATGGCCGATGTGCTGCTCCACCTCGAACGCCCGGGTGAGGCGCTGCAATTCTATAATCAGGCCGAGGGCTATGGCTATCCGGTCGCGCGGTTCGCGGGCGAGCGCGGGCTGGCGTATGATCTGGTCGCGCAGCAGGGGCGGGCGCAGCGAGATTACCGGCTGGCGCTGGCGAGCGGCGCCGCGGACGACGAGACGGTGCGGCGCTATGCGTTGTCGCTCGGCATCTCCGGGCAGAAGGAAGCGGCGCTCCAGCAGCTCGAGCCGCTGCTCCGCCGCAACGACCGCGCGGCGTGGCGCGCGCGCGCGTTCGTGCTGGCGATGAACGGCGACGGGGCCGGGGCGCAGAAGATCGCGACGACGATGATGGCGCCGGGCCAGGCGAGCGGGATGGCGGCGTTCTTCGCGCGGCTGCCCGCGCTGGGGCCCGCGGATCGTGCGTTCGCGGTGCAGTTCGGCGAGCTGCGCCCGACGCCGCAGCGGCTCGCCGACCTGCGCCTCGCGCCAGCGT
>CAXTTU010000090.1:0-10678 GCA_964247225.1 uncultured Sphingomonas sp.
GGGTGAGCGGGTCCCCCGGATAGGTGGTCATGTCCTGCACCGACCCGCGCTGCACGCCCGCGGGCGGGCGACCGCCGCCGCGCGGGTACGGGTCGTTGGCGGCGTAACCATCGTCGGCCGGGTCGGAGTAGATCAGCGTGCCCACCGCGCCATGCTCCTGCGCCAGCCGCGGCTTCAACCCGCGCCAGCCACCGCCATAGCGCGCGAGGACGATCTTGCCGCGCACGTCGATGCCGCGCTGCGCGAGCGCGTCGTAATCCTCGGGCAGGCCGTAATTGACGTACACCACCGGAGCGGTGACGTCGCCGTCGCCCTGAAACGCCACATAAGGCGGCAACGCGCCCTCCAGATGCTGCGAGGTCGGGTCCTCTGCCACCGCCGGCTCCTGACCGCCGAGCGTCACTCGCTCGGGCGCGACCAGTTCAAGCGCGGTGGTGATCGGCGTCGGGTAGAGCACCTGAAACGTCTCGATATGCGCGTCCCAGCCCCAGCGCTTGAACAGCGCCAGCTGCATCTCCGCATTGGCGCGGTCGTGCGGGGAGCCGACCTGGTTGGCGGCGGAGGACATCTCCTTGAGCCACCCGAGCTGGTCCGCACTGCTGATCTGGGCGTCAAACGCCGCTTCCAATGCTTTGGGGTCGCGCGGCGCGGCGCTCGCGGTAGCCGCGGCGAGCGCGATGGCGGCGGCGGCCGTGGTCAGGCGTGCGATGCGTGTCATGGAGCCCCCGTCTCGTGTCCATGCAGGCTAGGCCCGCCCGCTCCCGCCACGCAAGCCCGCAAATGCCGGTCGCGCCCCGGTTGACGAACCGCCCGCCCCCGTGGCATTCGGAGGCCCACGCGGGTGTAGCTCAATGGTAGAGCAGAAGCTTCCCAAGCTTACGACGAGGGTTCGATTCCCTTCACCCGCTCCCGCGCAGCGCGGGCGCACGTAGCGAAGCTACGCGCACCTCGCGCCAGCGCGGCCGGGCTCGGCTCCAGCCGAGCTTCGACGTCACGGGCTTTGCCCGTGACGCGCCCGCCGATGTGGCTACCTTACCCCCTCACCGAAACCGCCCCGACAGCGTCGCCCCGATCACCCGCGGCTCATTATACACCGCCGCCAGATAGTTCTCGATCACGCCCTTCAGGTTCTTGGCATTCGTCACATTGCGCGCGAACGCGGCGATCTGCCACTTGTCCCCGGGCGCGGCGTACCCAAGCTGCAGCCCCAGCTCGTAATTGCCGTTCGCGTAGAACTCCCTGGTCCGGTATAGCACGAACTGCGTATAGCCCTGGATGTCGAAGTCGCCGCTCGCGAACAGCCGACCCTCGTTCCTCAGCGGGAAATCATAGCGCGCGGTCGCGTCGACATTGTAGCGCGGCGCATTGGGCAGCGGCTCGCCATTGATCTGCGCGAAATATCCCGTGCCGACCTTGATCAGCGGATCCTGCACCGTGCAGACCACCACTCCGTTGAGCGCGCACACCTGCGCATACACATTGCGGTCACGGATTGCGCTGTGCAACGCGCTCGCGCCCACGCCGAGCGTGAAGTTGCGCACCGGCCGCCACGTCGCCTCCGCTTCGAGGCCGTATGCCTCGGCATGGTCGGCGTTGAACAACACGCCGTTGCCGTTGACGTCGTTGCCGTTGAGCTGGATGTTGTTCACGCGATAGTGGAATGCGGACACATTATAGTGGAGCGTGTCGCCGAGCAGGCTGCTCTTGAAGCCGACCTCTTCCGACAGGTTGGTCTCCGAATTGGCGGTGGTGAAGTCGGTGTTGAACGCCGCCGACCGCCCCTGGATCGTCGGTCCGCGAACGCCGCGCGCGACGCGGGCGTAAAGGCTGACGCGGGGGTCGACCGCCCATAACAAGCTCGCATCCCAGCTCGGCTGCGTATCGGACAGTTTGACGTCGCGGCGACCGGTATAGGTCGACACGTTTCCTTGCGTGTTCGCGGTCTTGAGCAGCACCGTGCGCTTGTCGTCCTCCGTCACCCGCGCGCCGCCGGTGAAGGTGAGCGTCGGCGTGATCTTGTACGAGAACTGCCCGAACGCGCCCCAGGACGTGTTGATCTCGTGGAGCAACACCGAGTTGTTGGGATTGTACGCCGCCGTGGTGAGGAAGAACGCGCGCTGGTCGAACTCGGTGTAATCGCGCTGGTCGAAATAGATCCCGCCCAGCTGCCAGGTGAAGCGCCGCCCGCCGGGGCTGGCGAGCCGCACCTCCTGCGTCCACTGATCGAGGTCGCGCAACCGCCCCTGCGACTGGCCGAAGCCATTAGGGACGCCGTTGACCGGGAACAGAGCCGCCGCGCCGCCATCGGTGTCGCCGCGGCTATAGCCCGACGAGGTCTCGTATCCGGTGATCGAGGTCAGCGTCGCGAAGTCGAGATCGAGCGCGGCGCGGACGGAACCGCCATAGGTGGTGTACGCCTGCGGATTGTCTTGCGCCTCGTCATAGGCAACCACATTGCGCGGGTCGCCCGCGGTGCTGTTCGACCCCTTGTGCAGCGCGCCGCGGTGGAACAGCGTGGAGGTGCCGTCATACCAGCGCGCATGGCCCGACGCCTCGATCGACAGCCGCGACGTGGGCGTGAGCAGGAACTGGACGCGCACGTTGCGGTCGTCATAGCCGCCCAGCACCTTGGGCAGGCCGACGGCGGTGCCGTCCGCGCTGGGGCCGGTGTAACGGTTGTCGACGAAGTTCTCGCGATGCTGGAGCAGCGTCGACACGCGCACCGCCAGCACGCCGGGGACGATCGGCCCGCCGACGCCGGCGTCGAGGCTGAACGTATTGTACGTCCCGTCAGAGATCGTCGCGCGGCCCTCGAAGTCCTGCGTCGGCTTGATTGTGTCGAACTTGATGATGCCCGCGGTGGTGTTGCGCCCGAACAAGGAGCCCTGCGGCCCGCGCAATACTTCGGTCTGCGCGACGTCATAGACAGGGTTGGATTTGAGCACGACATGCTCGAGGACGATGTCGTCCTGGATGATCTCCACCGGCTGCGACGCGCCGAGGTAGAAATCGATGTTGCCGAGCCCGCGAATGTAGAAGCGCGGAAAGATGCGGCCGGTGGTGGTCTCGACATATAGGCCCGGGACGCGGCCCGACAGCGACAGCAACGTGTCGTCGCCGCCCTGCGCGAACGTGCGCTGCTCGTCGCCGGACAGCACGCCGACCGAGACGGGCACGTTCTGGAGGTTCTCCGCGCGGCGCTGCGCGGTGACGACCACCTCGCCGACGCCGCCGGTATCGGGCGAGCCTTGCGTCGCGCCGGGCGCGGCAGCAGCGGTGTCGGTGGGCTCGGCGGTGGACGGAGCGACCTGCGCCGCGGCAGCGCTCGCGGCTAACAGGGCGGCGGGCGCGACGCCGAGCAGCGCGCGGGTGATGATGGTCATGGAACTTCCCCTTTGGCGGGCGGGGCCGTTCGACCTCTCGCCGAACGGGGCGGCTAGACGCGGATTATGGCGTCGCGATGACAATCTGGGTTAGTTATGCGACGGTTCGCTCACACGCCGGACCGTTCCGCCGCTCCGCCGCTCGGCTCGGTCAGGAACAGCAGCAGCGCCGCGGCCACCAACGCCGCGCCGGTCCACGCGGTCGCCGACCATCCGCCCCGGCTGAACGTCCAAGAGGCGAGGGTCGAGCCGCAGGCCGCGCCGATGAACACCACCGTCATATAGCTCGCGTTAATCCGCCCGCGCGCGTCCGGCGCGATCGAGTAGAGGACGCGTTGGCCAAGCACCTGGTTGAACTGCGTCGCCGCATCGAGCAGCACGGCGGCCGCGCCCAGCACCAGCAGCGCGCGCGCGTCGACCGCCCACACGCTCATCAGCAAGGCACCCATCGCGACCAGCAGCGCGCCCGCGGTCCCCGACCGGACATGGCCCCGGTCACCCGCCCTGCCCGCGAGCGGCGCGGCGAGCGCGCCGCCCGCGCCCGCCAGCGCGAACAGCGCGATGCCGATCTGGCCCAGCCCGAACCGCCGCGCGAGCAGCAACGGCACCGCGGTCCAGAACAGGTTGAACGCAGCGAACAGCACCGCCTGATACGCCGTCCGCCGCCGCACGGCCGGCGTCCGCACGAGCAGGGACAAGCTGGAACGAAGGATGGCCGCATAGCCGAGCCCGGGCGCAGGCCGCCGCCTCGGCAACAACCGCGCGAGCACCAGCCCCAGCGCCACCATCGCCAGCGACGACACGGCAAAGATCGCGCGCCACCCGGCCAGCGCCGCCAGCGCGTTGGCGAGCGGCCGCGCGAGCATGATCCCGGTAACTAGCCCGCTCATCACGTTCCCCACCACCTGCCCGCGGCGCTCCTCGGGCGCGAGATGCGCGGCGAGCGGGACCATGATCTGCGCGCCCACCGAGCAGAAGCCGGTGACAAAGGAGAAGAGGAGAAAGCTCGTCGCCCCCTGCGACACGAACATCCCCGCCAACCCCAGTGCTGCGCCCACTACCATGGTCAGGATCAGCCGCCGGTTCTCGACCAGGTCCGCGAGCGAGACGATCAGCAGGAGGCCCGCACCATAGCCCAGCTGGGTCAGCGTCACCGCCAGCGCCGCGGTGCCGCCGCGGAGGCCCAGCGCGGGGCCGATCTCGCCGATCAGCGCCTGCGCATAATAGATGTTGGCGACCATCAACCCGCACGCGACCGCGAACACGACGGTCAGCCCGCCTTCGATGCCTTGTCCGGGTCGCGCGTTCGCCATGCGCCTGCGGTAGAGCGCGAGTCGGCCAGGTAAACCCGCCTCGGCTAACTTGTGCAGGGAAAATGGGGACCGGCAGCCGGCCCCCTACGTCCGGGGCGGATCAGCCGACCCGCCCCGTCCGCAATGCTCAGGCCATGACCTTGTCGAGCGCGGTGCAGAAGTTCTTCATGTCCTCGGTCGAGCCCACGGTGACACGCGAGACCGTCGGCCAGATCGGCCAGGAGCGGCCGATCTCCACCGATTGCGCGCGGAACGCGGTCTGGACGTCCTTGGCGGGACGCTTCCAGTCGATCATGAACATGTTGGCGTCGGTCGGCTTGACCTCGAAGCCGCGCTTCTTGACGTGGTCGATCGCCATCCCGCGCGCGTTCTGCATCTCGGCGCGGCGCTGCGCGATCAGCGGCGCGGCGGTGAGGCTGGCGGTGGCGCAGGCGAGCGAGGGGAGCGGCAGCGCGCCCGACTGCATCCCGCCGTCATAGCGCATCATCCGCGCGATCAGCGCGGGGTTGGCCATGATGTACCCCATCCGCATCCCGGCCATGCCGAAGATCTTGGAAAAGGTCCGCATCACGATCACGTCGTCGCGCTGCGTCACCATCGACGAGGCGACGGGGACACCGGCGAAGTGCGTATACGCCTCATCGACCAGCACCACCGAACCCGCGGGCTTGTTGGCGAGCAGCCAGGAGATGTCCTCCAACGGCGTGATCGTCCCGGTCGGGTTGTTGGGGGTGCAGACATAAAACAGCCCCGCATTCGGGGCCGCCGCCAGCATCGCGCGCACGTCATGGCGCATGTCCGGGGTCAGCGGCACGCGGGCAACCGGCACCTTGAGCCATTCGGCGGTGCGGCCCGCCAGCTCGAATGTCGGGTCGGCGGTGACCAGACCGCGGTCGGGCGAGGTGAACGTCACCACCGATCGCGACAGCGGGTCGCTCGACCCGGGCCAGGGCGCGACATGGTCGTATGGCACACCCTCGACCGCCATCACCGCCTTGATGAAGTCGCCGCGCTCGTCGTGCGGAGAGTAACGGTTGCCCGACGCGATGATCTTGGCGGCGGCGATCTGTCCGGGCTGGAGCGGGCCGGTCCAGCACTCATTCGCGCCGATCCGCGTCTTGGCCGCGGGAGCCGCGTCGGGCGTCCCGGCGGAGGCCCAGGCGGGGCGGCCGACGCTCGCGACCGCCGCGCCGACCCCGAACAGGGCGGCGATGCGGGTCAGGTCGCGGCGCGAATAGCCGCGGGTGAGCAGGTCGTCGGCGACCTCTTCCTTTACGAACGATCGGGTCATGGAGAAATACTCCTTCAAGAATCAGGGTTGCCTTAATACTTCATTGCGTTTTTGAACATCACTATTGCGATGAAAACGAGATAAACGCCGAACACGCGTTTGAGCAAAGCGGGCTGGAGGCTGTGCGCGACGGCGACGCCGAGCGGGGCGGTGAGGATCGACATCGACGCGATCGCCACCGTCGCGGGGACGTTGACGAAGCCGAGCGAGCCCCAGGGCAGACCCTGCTCGCGCAAGCCGATGATCGCGAAGCCAATCGCGCTGGGAATCGCGATCAGCGTGCCGATCCCCGATGCGGTCGCAATCGCGCGGTGGATGGTGCGCCCGCACAAGGTCATCACCAGGATCGCGATCGTCCCGCCGCCGATCCCGAGCAGCGAGGAAAAGGTGCCGAGCCCGCCCGCGATGCTGAGCCTGAGTACGCCGCCGGGCATCGTGTCCGACACCACCTTGTTGCCGAGCCGGGGCACGAGAAAGCTGATCGACATGAGCAGCACTCCGCTCGCGAAGATCAGCGTCAGGACATGCCCGTCGAACCGCCCCGCCAGCACCACCCCGATCGCGTCGCCGAGCACCAGCCACGGTGCCCAGGTCTTGAGGATATCCCACTCCACCGCGCCGCGCTTGGCGTGACTTCGCAAGGAACGGATCGAGGTGACGATGATCGTCGCCGCCGAAGTGCCGATCGCGACATGCGCGTACTGCGCCTTGTCTCCGCCGAGCAACGGCAGGACGAGGAACAGCGCGGGCACGACGATGAACCCACCGCCGATACCGAAGATGCCCGCCGCAAAGCCCGCGAGCAGACCCGCCCCGAGCAACGCCACCAGCGGAACCAGCAAGCTGTGATGATCCAATGTCCGGGTCCTCGCTCAGAAGCTGACGTTGATGCGGCCATAATAATAGCCACCGTTGATGCCATAGGGGCTGAGGGTCAGCGGCGCGTCATACACGTTGCCGCCGTTCACCAACGACGGTCGCGTCGTGCCGATCGACGCGCAGGCGGCGGCGGTGGTCGCGTTGAGGACGCACTGTGCCGACGGCGGCCGCTTGTTGAAGACGTTGTTCGCGCCCAGGCTGACCTGAAGGTGCTTGGTCAGCTTGTAGTTCAGTTCGATATCGCCGACAAAGCTAGTGCCGATGCTCTGCTTGTAAAAGGTCGCGCCGTCCGGCGTCGCATATCCGGATGTCGAGCCGAAGACGGTGCCGCGCAGCGTCGCGGAGAACTTGTCTAGCGAGTAGAACGCACTGCCGATCACTTTGACGCGGGGCGACGCCGTGGTGAGATTCGACTGCGCACCCTGATCGAACAACGAGACCGGCGTCGGCGCGAGCACCCCGGCGGCGGTCTGTGGCGTCAGTTGCTTGGGTGCGGCGTAGATCTTGGTGAGCTTGGTCTCGTTGTAATTGCCCGATAGCGTCCAGGTCACCGCGCCCGCGGACCCGAAGTCGCTTCTGTAGGTCGCCACGAGGTCGATGCCACGCGTCCGCGTGTTCGCGCCGTTGGTGAAGATGTTGACGCCGGTCTGCGTCACCGTCGGGTCGAGCACGTTGCCGTTGGCGACAATGGCCGTTTGCACGGCCGGGAAATTGACTGAATAGGTGACGCCGTTGATAACGATATTGCCCCCGCCGGAACTGAAAAGCGTTCCCGTACCCAGGATACGCTCGACGATCCGCACCTGATAAGCGTCGAGCGTCACCGTCAGCTTGGGCACTGGACGCCATACCGCGCCCGCCGAGAAGTTCACCGACTTTTCGGGCTTCAAATTGTTGAATCCGAGCAGCTTGGCCCCCGCCGAGTTGGCCGGGAGCTGCACAAAGGCGGAGGTGGGCGAGACGTTGGTTGCCGAATAGTAGGACTCCGCCAGCGTCGGCGCGCGGAACCCGTTGGACACCGTGCCGCGCAATGCGAACGCAGGCGAGAAGTCGTACCGCGCGGTCAGCTTGCCGCTCACCTCGCCGCCGAAGTCGGAATAATGCTCGTACCGCCCGGCAAGATCGACCTTCAGTCCCTCGGACGGGTTGAGCGACACGTCGGCATAGGCCGCCACGTCGCTGCGATGGTGAGAGCCTGCGTCGGACGGGCGGAAGCCGGGATAGGACTGCCCGCCCTCCTTGTAGATGGAGCCCGGATCGCCCGACCCGATCGTGTAGGTGTTGCGCCGGAACTCGGCCCCGAAGGCGAGCGTCAGCGGCTTGGCCATGCCGAGCTCGAACTCGTTGGTGAAGTCGGCATTGGCGGTGAACTCGCCCGCCTTGAACGAGCCGTCATAGAAGTTGATCGGCGTGAAATGCGTGTCGACGAAGAGCGACGCGTTGGCCGAGTCCAGCGTGGAGACGCCTTCCTTATCCTGGCCATAGGTCGCGCTCAGGTCGTAGTGAAACGTACCCATCATCCCGCGCACACCGCCGGTTGCGGCGAAATCGTCTTCGCGGATGCCCTCGCGCGGGTTGAAGCCTCTCGGCGCGAAGATCAACTCGCCAGGCGTGATGAAGGTACCTCCAACACCGAGTACAGGCGAGGCAATGACCCGATCAGGAACGCGCAGGTTCTCGAACGCGCTTGCAATCCGACGGCTATAGCTGCCGAAGCTATAAACCTCGGCTCCGCCGAAATTATATGCTGAATTGTATTGGATGTTGGTGAGGTTCGACTGGGCATCACCATTAATCCGGTTGACATAAGGATAGCCGGATATCGTGACGTAAGCGGCTTTGAGCGCCGCATCATACGCCGGATTGGTCGGACCGGAATAGCGGATCCCGGCAAAGGTGGGCAGCAGGTTCCCGCTCGGGTCGGTGACGCGCCGGTCGAGCCCGCCGACCTGGGTGAAGTCGTGGAAACGGTAAAAGCCGGTCAGGTTGATGAAGCCGTTGTCGCCCAGCTTGGTCGCGAGGTGGAGTGTGGCAGCCGCCGTCGCGCCGCCGGTCTGGTAGTTCTGGCCGCCGGTGACGAAACCGTCGCCGCCTGAACTGTCGTTCTTGAGGATGATGTTGATCACGCCCGCGATCGCGTCGGAGCCATATTGCGCGGCGGCACCGTCCTCCAGCACCTCGATACGCTGGATCGAAGAGGGCGAGATGAGGTCGAGGTCGGCGGTCGCTGCGCCCTGAAAAGGGCCGCCGGGCACGGACAGGTTGGCGGTGCCGTGGCGGCGCTTGCCGTTGACCAGCACCAAAGTGTGATTGGGGCTGAGGCCCCGCAACCGCGCGGACAGCGTCAAATTGGCGGTGTCGCCGCCAAACGCCTGCGCGGTGAACGAGGGCACCAGTTGCGTCAGCACCTGGTTGAGGTTGGGCTGGCCGACATGGCTCAGCGTTTCCGCGCCGAGCACCTTGATCGGCGTCGCGCTTTCCGCGGCGGTGATGCCGGTGGCGCGCGTACCGGTGACGATCACCTCACCATTCACCTCCGGCTCCTCGGTCGCCTGACCGGGGCTGGCGGGCGGCGCTTCCTGCGCGCGGGCGGATTGCGCGGCGACGGCAAGTGCAGCCGCGATTGCAAGGCGAGACGTTGGTACAAGCAAAGACATGGCAGACCCCCCGGCAAATGTTCACGCCCATACAGGCCCTCTCCGCGCGGCTCTTGGCCAGACGTTTACTGTCTCACACCGACTATTTCAGCGAGACTGGTCTTGTGTATCCCTGCTTCGTTCTTGTTGTCTAAACCATGTTCGCTGTGTTTATGACGAGTCGCAAGCGTCAAAGTCGCAGGGCTGAGACGAATATTGCATTCCGATGAATGTGTTGCACTGCAGCAACACCGATTTGCTCAACGGAACGAATGCCACGTTCATCCCACCCGCATCGACGGTGACCATCGGCCCGGCGCGGTAGTCGTGCGCGGCGTAGAAGGGCACGCCCCGCCGCGTCGCCTTCGGCGTCACGCGCGTGAACCCGGCCGCGGCGGGCTTCGCTTCGCAAGCCCGGAGCAACGCGGTGGCGACGCCTGGTCGCTGATGGCCCGAGGAGACGAAGGAGGCGCGGATGCGCGCCGGGTCGAGTGGGCCGGGCGTCCCGCCCGCGATCAGCCGTTTGAGCGTCGGGAGGTCGGGTGGCCGTGCCGGGCGGTGAACGAGGGGCGGCACGGCGCAGGCTCAGACCAGGCCGTTCATGGCTGCGCGGCGCAAGGTCGCGCCTTCATTGCTGGCCGTCGTCCACCGCCCGTTCATCGTTGCACTCCCGCCGACCCGAGGGGGCCGTGACCTATCCCGCCAATGTGGCAGGGTGGCCGATCGGGACATCCTCTCCGGCGGGATCAGAAGCGGGCACGCTGGTCGAGCAATAATGGACCGACCCGGCGGGCTAGACTGCTCTGTTTCCTCGTTGATTGCTCGCCCGACATGAAGATGCGTTTTTCACTCGATTGCAACAATTTTCTTTGCACGGGTGAAGTTCGGCTTTCGAAGACGCCCGCTCCTCCACCCTCGCGATTAGCGACGCTTTGCCGCAGCCAAGCTAAGCTGGGTTGAACCGCCCCGCCCCGGCGCGCAGTGCGGGGCCGTAATGATCGTCACCGACACCCGCGCCGACCTCGACGACGAGCTTGCCTCGCGGCTCCGCGACGTGGGGGCGCGGGTGGCGGGCGGACGGGTCGTGTTCACCACCAGCTTCGGGCTGGAGGACCAGGCGCTGCTCCACGCCGTCGTCGCGAGCGGACTCCCGGTAGAAATCGTCACGCTCGACAC
>CAXTTU010000091.1:0-8410 GCA_964247225.1 uncultured Sphingomonas sp.
CCGCCGCGATCATGTCGTGCGCAAAGATCGCCGCCTGCATCCCCGATCCGCAGACCTTGTTGACGGTGGTCGCCTCGACCGAGGTCGGCAGCCCCGCGCCGATCGCCGCCTGGCGCGCGGGGGCCTGGCCGAGACCGGCGGGGAGGACGCAGCCCATGAACACCTTGTCGATCGACGCGGGCTCGACCCCCGCGCGCTCCACCGCGCCCTTCACCGCCGCCGCGCCGAGCTCGGTCGCGCTGACGCCCGCGAGCGCGCCCTGGAACGAGCCCATCGGGGTGCGGGCATAGGAAAGGATGACGACGGGATCGCTGGCCATAGTGCGTGCTCCACAAGAGGAATGCTGCATCGCAAATAGGCGCACGCCCGCGTCAAGGCAAACCGGCCACCCCGGTGAGCGGATCGTGCCAGATGATATCCAGCGCGTTCGCGATCTCTGGGAGCCTGCCCGCATAGCCCGCGCGGATCGCGTCCAGTCGCTCCCCGAACCCCGCCGCGGTCGCGGTCATGCCGGCGCGGCCGAGCGCCCGCTCGATGGCGGTGACCGTCGCGGGCTCGACGGCGATCCGCCGGTCGGCGGCGGGCAGAAGCTGCACCCGCGCGAGTTCGCGCACCGTGCGCGCCCCGGTTGCAAGAAGGAAGCTCGCCGCACGCCGCGCGCGGGGATGGTCGGCCGGCGCGGCGGCAGCGACCGCGGCGGCGGCGTCGAGCACGGCGGCAAAGCACATCAGCCATTCGCTGCTCTCGTCGAGCGATCGGAACCGGAACAGGACGGGGTAGGACAGGTGACTCTGCAGCACCTGCGCCGACCAGTTCTCCCAAGCCGCGTACAATGCCGCCACCTCATCGTCGCAGGCGTCCGCATAGGCGAGCAGCAGCGCCGCGGCATTGGGCGGTCGCCCCGCCCGGGCGGCGAGCGTCAGCACCAGCGTCTCGCGCTGGTGCAGCGCGGTCTGGATTGACAGCAGGAACGCGACCACCAGCGTCAGCACGCTAAACCCGGAGATGCCCGCCAGCGCCACTACAGCGCGCGCCGCGCCGTGGACGGACGCGTTCACCAGCCCCAATGTCGAGATCGCCAGCGTCGATTGGAACAACGCTTCCGCAAAGCCGAGCGCCTGAAGATGCGTATCGCCGGGCAGCGCATGGAGCATCAGGGCGAAGCCGACCGCGAGCCCGCTGATCCACCCTATCCCTGACACGACAAGGATCATCGGACCCAAACCGCCCTTGAAATCCTGCCGGAGGCGCGGCGAGCGGAACAGGCGGCTCGCCCGAAGCCACACGGGCGACAGCGCGCGCGCGGCGAGCGGGCCGAGGCGGATCCGGCTATGCGCGGGACGCGGCACGAGCACGGACGCGAACACGTCCGCGAACACGATGAACACCAGCGCGACGCCGGCCATGAACTCGATAAACTGCACGGAACCGCCCAACGCCGCAGCGTGCGGTTAGGGTGCGTGCTGACGCAGATGAGGGCGATTGGGGATAGGAGCGGGGCGCGCGCTCGCCTAGACGCGCGGCGATGCACAGCTATGTAGATGCCATCCGCTGGTTCGCCTCGATCAGCGGGATGATTGCGGCGCTGCTCGTGTCCGCCGATTGGGGGCGGCGGGACACCGGCATCGGCATGCTGCTGTTCTGCGGGTCGGCGGTGGCGTGGATCACGGGCGCGGTGCTGATGCACGACTGGCAGTTGGGGACGCAGAACGTCGTGCTGCTCGCGATCGACGTGTTCGGGGTGTACCGCTACCTGATCCGCGACCGGGGCAAGGCCGAGCCGAGTGCCTGAAGCGCTCGCCTGGCCGCTGGCGCTGGGCGTGCTGGGGCTGATCGCGGGGAGCTTTCTTGCGACATTGGTGATCCGCTGGCCGGAGGGGCGGCCGGTCGCGCGTGGGCGGTCGGCGTGCGACGGGTGCGGGTGGACGTTGCGGGCCTGGGAGTTGGTGCCGTTGCTGAGTGCGTTGGCGTCGCGTGGGCGATGTCGGGGGTGCGAGGCGCGGATCGATGTGCGGCATTGGCAGATCGAGGCGGTGTGCGGCGTAGTCGGTGCGTTGTCGGGCTGGGTCGCACCCGGAGTGGCAGGCGCGACGGGCGCGCTGTTCGGCTGGCTGCTCGTCGCGCTCGCCGCGCTTGATGTGGCGGAGCTGTGGCTGCCCGACGCGCTTACGGGGCCGCTGGCGTTAGCGGGGGTCGGCGCGGGGCTGCTGGAGGTAGAGCCGCCGCTGGTTGACCGCGTCGTTGGCGGGGCGACCGGCTACCTCCTGCTCGCGGCGGTGGCGTTCGGCTATCGGCGAGTGCGCGGGCGCGAGGGGCTGGGCGGGGGCGACCCCAAGCTGTTCGGCGCGATCGGGCTCTGGCTTGGCTGGCGGATGCTGCCGTTCGTGCTGCTGCTCGCGAGCGCGGCGGGGCTGGCGGCGGTGCTCGCAGCGCGCATCACCGGGCGAGACATAGCGCGTGATACGCCCGTGCCGTTCGGCGCGCTGCTGGCGGCGGCGGCTTACCCCCTGTGGCTGGTGGTGGTAAGCACGGCGGCATGATCGCGCTTCTCTTGAGCATGCAGGCGGTGTCGGGCGTCGATGGCACCGCGATCGGCGTGCTGCCCCGCCAGGAACTGCCCGCCACGGGTTGCGCGGCGTATCTCTGGAGCGCAGGCGCGACACACGCGCTCGTGGCGATGGCGAGCGCCGCGCCCGCGACGCTCCGCCTCGTGCTCGACGGCAAGCAGCTCGACCTGTCGCGCGCGGGCGAGGACGGCGCGGCGGCGCTCGGCTTTGCGGGCAGCACCCGCTACCAACTGGGCGAGGTCACCGCGACGCTCGATTTGACGGTGGAGACCAGCGCCGCGCTGGCGGGCGGGGCGAGGGTGCCCGCCGCCACGTTGCGGGTCGACGCACCGGGGCGGGACGGCGTGGTGATGCCCGTCGCGGGCCTGATCGGGTGCGCGGCACCCTAGCCCGTGCCGCGGGTCAGGGTTGATCCCGATCCGCGACCGGCCTAGCACCACCACAATAATAACAGGTCGCCAGTTTGCGTTTGCTTCAAACCAGATCGGGGGATCCTCATGTCCAGATCACTTGCACTTGCCGTTCTCGGCGCTTGTCTGTCCGCCGCGCCTGCCCTTGCGCAAAGCCCGCTCGACGGGACCTGGAAGGCGGACATCACCTCCGTCAAGGTGAACGCCAAACCGGATCGCGTCACGCTCACCAACGGCGTCTATACCTGCGCATCCTGCGCCCCGGCCTATTCCGTTCCCGCAGACGGTCGGGTGCATCCGGTGTCCGGGCAAGATTACTATGACGCCAAGTCGGTCGAGATCGTCGATGCGAACACCGTCCGCTTCACCAACCTGCGCGCGGGCAAGCCGGTGGCCGTGGCGAGGTGGACCGTCTCCACGGACGGCAATACGGTGAACCAGAGCTTTTCATCGACGGACACCGCCAACGGCCAGACGACTAGCGGCACCGCTTCGGAGACGCGACTCGCACCCGCGCCCGCCGGGGCACATGCGATCTCCGGTTCTTGGGCAGCGGCACCCGCGACACAGCTGAGCGACAACGCCATGTCCGTGACGGTCGCGACGACGGGCAAGGCGATGACGGTCTCGTTCCCGACCGGCGAGCATTTCACCGCCATGCTCGGCGGGGCTTATGTTCCCGTGGTCGGCGACCCTAGCGGGCAGCTGGCGGCGGTCCGAATGACCGGCCCGCGGACGCTGGAGCTGTCGTACAAGCATGGGCAAAGGCTGGACGAGGTGCTGACGCTGGTCGCCGCGCCGGCGGGTGATACGGTCGCGATGACCTCGCTCGGCAAACGTCAGGGCGGGACCACCAACATTACGCTTCACAAGCAATAATCGGACACCGGTCCTCCGCGGGTCGGCGGAGGACCGGTTTGCTTCACATGGGTGAAGCCGCTGCCCAGCCAAGCGGAAATCCGGTAGTCAGAGGGAACGCCGCCCGGCCCGGCTGGTTTGGCATCGCGACCGTTAACGATGCGAGGGCCCGCATGACCGATACCGCCACGCAGACCGACGACGCGCCGCTTGCCGCGTCCAAGCGATCGAGCGCGCCGCATGACGCCACCGCCGAACTCGCAGAGGGCAAGGGTGGGGCGATCACCGGGCGCTCGGTGACGATCAACAAGCCGGTGGCGGAGGTGTTTAGCTATTTCCGCGACTTCTCCAACCTGCCGCACTTCATGGAGAATGTGGAGTCGATCGAACTGCTCGACGACAAGCGTTCGCACTGGAAGGTAAAGGCGCCCGGCAAGACGACCGTCGAATGGGACGCGCGCGTCACCGCTGAGGAGCCCAACCGCTTCATCGAATGGACCTCGGAGCCGGGCGCGGATGTGCCCAATAGCGGGCGCGTCGAGTTCGAGGACAAGCCCGGGCGCGGCACGATCGTCACCGCGACCATTCTCTACGACCCGCCGCTGGGCATTGTCGGCAAGATCGTCGCCAAGATGTTTCAGCGTGAGCCCGCGATCCAGGCGCGCCGCGACCTTCGCCGCTTCAAGCAGCTGTTGGAGACGGGCGAGATCGCGACGCCTGCCGTCAACAAAGCACAGTTCGAGGAGATGGGCCTGTGAAAGCGCTCGCATGGCACGGCAAGCATGACGTCCGCATGGACAATGTCCCCGATCCCGGCATCGTCAACCCGCGCGATTGCATCATCAAGGTGACCTCCACCGCCATCTGCGGATCGGACCTCCACCTCTACGATGGCTATATCCCGACCATGCAGCCCGGCGACGTGCTCGGTCATGAGTTCATGGGCGAGGTGGTTGAGGTCGGCGCGAAATCGACGCTGAAAAAGGGTCAGCGCGTGGTGGTGCCGTTCACCATCGCCTGCGGTTCCTGCTACCATTGCGGCAAGCACCAATATTCCTGCTGTCCGAACGGGTTGCCCGCCGACAACCAGGACATCGCGATGACGCTCTACGGCCATGAGATGAGTGGGCTGTTCGGCTATAGCCACATGACCGGCGGCTATGCGGGCGGGCAGGCGGAATATGTCCGCGTGCCGTTCAGCGATGTCGGTCCGATCGTCATCCCCGACGGCGTGCCCGATGACAAGGTGTTGTTCCTGTCCGACATCCTGCCGACCGGATGGCAGGCGGCGGAGAATGCCGAGATCGAGCCGGGCGACACCGTCGCGGTCTGGGGCGCGGGGCCGGTCGGCCTGTTCGCCGCGCAGTCGGCGCTGCTGATGAATGCCGAGCGGGTGATCGTGATCGACCATTTCCCGCACCGGCTGGAGCTCGCCAAGAAGTTCGGCTGCGAGACGATCAACTTCGAGGAGACGGCGGTCTACGAGGTGCTGATGGAGATGACCGGCGGGATCGGCCCCGACGCGGTGATCGACAGCGTCGGCTTGGAGGCGCATGGTTTCTTCGTCGACAATGTGGTGGACCAGATCAAGGCATCCACCTTTCTCGGCACCGACCGCATCCACTCGATCCGCCAGGCGATCATCGCCTGCCGCAAGGGCGGGCGCGTCTCGATGCCCGCGGTCTATGGCGGCATCGTCGACAAGTTTCCGCTCGGTGCGTTCATGGAAAAGGGGCTGACGCTCAAGACCGGCCAGACGCATGTGCAGCATTACATGCCCGCGCTCCTGAACGCGATCATGGAAGGCCAGATCGACACCGAGTTCCTGATCTCGCATCGCCTGCCGCTCGAACAGGCCCCGCATGGGTACAAGATGTTCCACGACCATCAGAACGAATACACGAAAGTCGTTCTTAAGCCCGGCATGGCCGCGGCTGCTTGAGGAGAAGCTGACATGGCAAACAAGTTCGCAATCGTCACTGGAGCCTCGACCGGGATCGGCCTCGAACTCGCCAAGCTCGCAGCCAAGGACGGCTATGACCTGCTGGTCGCGGCCGACACGCCGTTTGTCGACGCCTCGGCGGGGCTCAAGGAAGCGGGCGCGAATGTCGAGACGCTGGAGGTGGACCTGTCGACCTTCGAGGGCGTCGACCGGCTGCTCGCCGCCGCGAACGGGCGGCAGATCGACCTGCTCTGCGCCAATGCGGGCCACGGGCTCGGCCACGCGTTCCTCGATCAGCGGCCGAGCGATTGGCGGCATGTGATCGACACGAACGTAACCGGCACCACCTACCTGCTGCAAAAGGTGCTCAAGCAGATGGTCGCGCGCGACGAAGGCAAGGTGCTCGTCACCGGCTCGATCGCGGGTTTCATCCCGGGCAGCTTCCAGGCGGTATACAACGCGACCAAGGCGTTCGTGGACAACTTCGTCTCCGCGCTCCAGAACGAGATCAAGGACAGCAAGGGCGTCACGCTCACCAACCTGATGCCCGGGCCGGTCGAGACCGAGTTCTTCCATCGCGGCGGCATGGACGACACCTCCGTCGGCGCGAACCCGAACAAGAGCGACCCGGCCGATGTCGCCAAGGACGGCTATGAGGCGGTGATGAGCGGCAAGGCTTCGATCGTCTCGGGCTGGAAGAACAAGATCCAGCAGGCGGCGGCGGGCATCGTTCCCAACGCAGTCCTCGCCGAGCAGCACCGCAAGATGGCGGAGCCGGGCACCGCGAGCGAGTAGCCGATCGGTTTACCAGGTCTCTTTCCCGCACAGTTCGAGCATCTTTCACTCCGTTCGTCCTGAGCTTGTCGAAGGACAGGCAATCGTCGCTCGCTTCACCCGGTGCTTCGACAGGCTCAGCACGAACGGGCTGGGGATGGGGCTGCCGTTCGTGGCTCCCCGGCTTGCGTACCGCCCGGCTCCGGCCCAAGGGCGGGGCAGGAGAGACTAAATGCGGATCATCGACCACCACATCGCAGGGTATATGGGCGGGGGCGGCGGACGTGCCTCCGACGTGTTCGACCCGAACACCGGGCAGGTTCAGGCGCAGGTGCGGCTGGGTGCAGAGGCCGACCTCGATGCGGCCGTGGCGGCCGCGCAGCGCGCGCAACCCGGCTGGGCGTCGACCAACCCGCAGCGGCGGGCGCGGGTGATGTTCCGCTTCAAGGAGCTCGTCGAGGCGAACATGGACGCACTCGCGCACCTGCTCTCGTCCGAGCACGGCAAGGTGATCGCGGACAGCCGGGGCGACATCCAGCGCGGGCTGGAGGTGATCGAGTTCTGCTGCGGCATTCCGCACCTGCTCAAGGGCGAGTATACGCCCGGCGCGGGGCCGGGCATCGACGTCTATTCGATGCGCCAGCCGCTGGGCATCGGTGCGGGGATCACACCGTTCAACTTTCCCGCGATGATTCCGATGTGGATGTTCGGCGTCGCGATCGCGTGCGGCAACGCATTTATTCTCAAGCCTTCGGAGCGCGACCCCAGCGTCCCCGTGCGCCTTGCCGAACTGATGCTGGAGGCGGGCGCGCCCGAGGGCGTGCTGCAGGTCGTGCATGGCGACAAGGAGATGGTCGACGCGATCCTCGACCACCCCGCGATCAGCGCGGTCAGCTTTGTCGGCAGTAGCGACATCGCGCACCATGTGTACCGGCGCGGCGTTGCGGCGGGCAAGCGGGTGCAGGCGATGGGCGGCGCCAAGAACCACGGCGTCGTCATGCCCGACGCCGACCTCGACCAGGTCGTCGCGGACCTCGCGGGCGCGGCATTCGGCTCGGCGGGGGAGCGGTGCATGGCACTCCCGGTCGTGGTGCCGGTCGGCGACAAGACCGCCGATGCGCTGCGCGACAAGCTGATCCCGGCGATGGCGGCGCTCCGGGTCGGCGTCTCGACCGACGCGGACGCGCATTATGGGCCGGTGGTGAACGCAGCACACAAGGCGCGGGTGGAGGGCTGGATACAGACCGGCGTGGACGAGGGCGCGGAGCTGGTCGTCGACGGGCGCGGGTTTACGTTGCAGGGGCATGAGGCGGGCTTCTTCATCGGCCCGTCGCTGTTCGACCGGGTCACGCCCGACATGCAGAGCTACAAGGAAGAGATTTTCGGCCCCGTCCTCCAGATCGTCCGCGCACCAGACTTCGAGACCGCGGTACGCCTCCCGAGCGAGCACCAATATGGCAACGGCGTCGCGATCTTCACCCGCAACGGCCACGCCGCGCGCGAGTTCGCCGCGCGGGTCAATGTCGGCATGGTGGGGGTCAATGTGCCGATCCCGGTGCCGGTCGCCTATCACAGTTTCGGCGGCTGGAAGCGCAGCGCGTTCGGCGACACCAACCAGCATGGCACCGAAGGCGTCCGCTTCTGGACCAAGGTCAAGACGGTGACGCAGCGCTGGCCCGACGGCAGCGCGCTCCCGCGCGGGTCGGAGGACGGTGGCCCGAGTCGGGTGCAGGATGCGTTCGTCATCCCGACGATGGGGTGAACGGTTGCGGGCAGCCGACGCTTCACGCATATCCTGTGCGGTATCCAGGAGTAGTGGCCGGTGAAAATGCAAGTAGGAAGGTGGGGAAACAGCTTGG
>CAXTTU010000091.1:8420-10596 GCA_964247225.1 uncultured Sphingomonas sp.
GTTCGCCTGCCCAGGGCGCTCGCTGAACGTTACGACCTCGCGGAGGGTGATGAGTTCGACTCGGTCGCGATGGAAGCGGCGCTCGAGACCATGCGCGTCGATGCAATGCGCGAACGACGGAAACAGGCGCTGAAGGAGATCGCTGAAACGCGGTGGACGTTACCTCAGGACTGGAAGTTCGACCGTGAGGAGGCGAACGCGCGCTGATGTGGGCCAAGCCGCTGCTGACGCTGGACACCAACGTGGCGATCTATGCTTTCACGGACGTTGGTGTGAAGGCGTCGGCCGCGCTGACAGTGATCGAGCGAGCGGATTTCATCAGCATTCAACTGCTGAACGAGTTCGCCAATGCATTGCGTCGCAAGCAGAACCGTCCATGGAGCGAGATCAGCCCGGCCTTGAATCGGCTTCGGCGCGCGGTTCCAAAGGTCGTTCCGCTGGACGAGGCTGCTCACCTCGAAGCCGTTCGCCTCGTCGAGCGTTACCAGCTGAGCTTTTATGACGCGTTGATGCTTGCAGTCGCCGGTCTTGCGGGTGCCCGAACATTCTATAGCGAGGACATGCAGCACGGCATGATGATCGACGAAACGGTCCGTGTCGTGAACCCCTTTGTCCCCGGAGCGCTTGATAATTGACCCAGTTCGACCTCACCGACGACCAGCGCGAGATTCAGGAGCTCGCGCGGCGGTTCACCGCCGACCGGCTGACGCCCAACGCGGCGGAATGGGACGAGAAGCACATCTTCCCGCGCGACGTGATCAAGGAAGCGGCCGAGCTCGGCTTCGCGGCGATCTATGTCTCGGAGGAGAGCGGGGGCATCGCGCTCGGGCGGCTCGAGGCGGCGTTGATCTTCGAGGCGATGAGCTATGGCGACCCGTCGACCAGCGCGTTCATCTCGATCCACAACATGTCGAGCTGGATGATCGACCGGTTCGGCTCTGCCCGGGTGAAGGCGAAATACCTCCCATCGCTGGTCACCATGGACCGGCTCGCCTCCTATTGCCTGACCGAGCCGGGCTCGGGCTCCGACGCCGCTGCGCTCAAGACCAGGGCGGTGCGCGAGGGTGACGAGTATGTCGTCACCGGCACCAAGCAGTTCATCTCGGGCGGCGGCGAGAACGAGGTTTATGTCTGCATGGTCCGCACCGGTGGCGAGGGGCCCAAGGGCATCTCCGCGCTGGTGATCGAGCGTGATATGCCGGGCGTCAGCTTCGGCGCGAACGAGCGCAAGCTCGGCTGGCATTCGCAGCCGACCCGCGCGGTGATCCTCGACGGCGTGCGCGTGCCCGCCGAGAACCTCGTCGGCGCGGAGGGCGAGGGGTTCCGCATCGCGATGACCGGGCTTGACGGCGGGCGGCTCAACATCGGCGCGTGTTCGCTCGGTGGCGCGCAAAGGTGCTTGGACGAGGCGATCCGCTACACCAGGGAGCGCAAGCAGTTCGGAACGCCGGTCGCGGACTTCCAGAACACGCAGTTCATGCTGGCCGATATGGACACCGAGCTGCAAGCGGCGCGGATGCTGCTCTACGCGGCGGCGGCCAAGGTGACCGCGAACGCGCCGGACAAGACGCGGTTCGCGGCGATGGCCAAGCGATTGGCGACCGACACCGGCTCCAGCGTGGTCGACCGCGCGTTGCAGCTGCACGGCGGGTACGGGTATCTGATGGACTATCCGATCGAGCGCTTCTGGCGCGACCTGCGCGTGCATTCGATCCTTGAAGGGACCAATCAGGTCATGCGGATGATCGTCGGACGGGAGCTGACGCGGCAGTGACGGGCGAGGTCCTCACCTTCGTCGAAGGTCGTGTCGGGCGCATCCGGCTGAACCGGCCTAGGCAGCTTAACGCGCTCACCGCCGCAATGTGCGCGGCGGTTCTCGATGCACTGGAGGCGTGGCGCGCGGACCCGGCAGTCGAGGCGGTGGTGATCGACCATGCGGAGGGCAGGGGCTTTTGCGCGGGCGGGGATATTCGGGTGCTCGCCGAGTCGGGCTCGGGCGACGGAGCGGCGGCGCGGGCGTTCTTCGCGACCGAGTACCGGATGAACAACCGGCTGTTCACCTATCCCAAGCCGACCGTCGCGTTCATGGACGGGGTGACGATGGGCGGCGGCGTCGGGCTTGCCGCTCCGTGCCGGTTCCGGGTCGCGACGGAGAACACGCGCTGGGCGATGCCGG
>CAXTTU010000092.1:0-10592 GCA_964247225.1 uncultured Sphingomonas sp.
CAATGAGGCGGGTCGCGCCCCTTGCCGCGCTGGCGCTCGCCGCCTGTCACCCTGCGCGGGAAGCACCCGGCGTGGTCACCCCCGAGCAGGACCGCCAGCTCAACGAAGCCGCCGACGCGCTCGACGCGAACGCTCTGTCCGCCAATGGAGCATCGGCAAACAGCCTCGACAACGGAGACGCGCCATGACCAGACTTCGCCCCCTCGGCCGCTCCGAACTCCGCATCGCGCCGTTGGTGCTCGGGGGCAACGTGTTCGACTGGACCGCCGACCGCGACGCGAGCTTCGCGGTGCTCGACGCCTTCGTCGCGGGCGGGGGCACGATGATCGACACCGCCGACGTTTATAGCGCCTGGGTCCCCGGCCACCGCGGCGGCGAGTCGGAAACGATGATCGGCGAATGGCTGCGCGCGAGCGGCAAGCGCGACGCGGTGGTCCTCGCGACCAAGGTCGGCATGTTGCCCGGCGAGGGCGGCGAGAAACTCGCGCCCGCCCGCATCGCCGCCGCCTGCGACGCGTCGCTGCAGCGGCTCGGGACCGACCGGATCGACCTCTACTACGCGCATCAGGACGATCCCGAGACGCCGCAGGAGGAGGGCGCCGCCGCGTTCGACACGCTGGTCCGCGCGGGCAAGGTGCGCGTGCTCGGCGCGTCGAACTTCACCGCCGACCGGCTCCGCAGCGCGCTGGAGGTATCGGAGCGCGAGGGGCTGGCGCGCTATGAGGTGCTCCAGCCCGAGTACAACCTTGTCAGCCGCGACAAGTTCGAGGGCGCGCTCCAGCAGCTGTGCGTCGCCGAGCAGGTGACGGCGCTCCCCTACTACGGCCTCGCGTCCGGGTTTCTCACCGGCAAATACCGCTCCGAAGCCGATCTCGGCCAAAGCGTGCGCGGCGGGCGGATGAAGGAGCTGGTCGCCGGGCGCGGCCTGCCCATGCTGGCGGCGATGGACGCGGTCGCGGCGGAGACGGGTGCGAGCCTCGCGCAGATCGCGCTCGCCTGGGTCGCGGCGCAGCCCGGTGTCGGCGCGCCGATCGCCAGCGCGACGGGCGCGGCGCAGCTCGCCGATTTGCTCCCGGCCATGAACCTGACGCTGAGCAAGGATCAGCTTCGCCGCCTGACCGACGCCGGGTAACTCAGCCGAGCGGCCAGCGCTCAACGGCTTCGTAGCTCGCGCCCGTGTGACCGAGGCGACTTTTGTACAGCACGAGGTGCGCGCAGGTGAACGGCGCGCTGGCGAGCGCGGCATGATCGGCGAGCCAGCGTTCGACCTCCATGCTCGACCCCGCCGAACGCGCCATCCGGGCGAGCGTGATGTGGGGCACGAACACGCGGCCCTCCGGTATCAGCCCCGCACGGACGCACGCCGCATCGACCTTGCGGTGCAGCGCCGCGAGCGGGGCCGCAGGGGCGACCGCCGCCCATAGTGCTTCGGTCCGCCCGCGATGCGCGAACCGGCCGACGCCTGCCAGCGCGACTTCCGGCGCGGGCGCATGGACCTGACCCAAGGCGGCGGCGATGTCGTCCGCTTGCGGGCCGTCCACCTCGCCGATGAAGCGCAACGTAAGGTGGAGCTGCTCGTCATCCTGCCAGCGCGCGCCCGGCACGCCGCCCATTGTATCGAGCAGCGCGGCGCGGATCGCGGGCGGGGGACGGAGCGCGACGAACAGGCGGTGCATATACCCTCCCCTGCCTCGTCCCGAACCAACGATCCAGCTCTCGATCTTGCTTGAAAAGAAACGGACGGCGAACGATATTGCGCCTTAAGCCGGTTCTTCGATCGGCGGCTCAGGAGTTGTTGTTCATGGCCAATTGGTCTGATCCTCGGTCCACCGCCGCGCCGTTCGGCGTCGCGCGGGGCGCGCAGCAGGCCGCGTACGATCAGGGTCTGCGGTCGTACATGCTGCGTGTCTACAATATGATGGCCTCGGGTGTGTTGCTGACGGGTATCGTCGCACTCGCCTTTGCGGCCAGCGGCTATATGACGTTGCTGTTCACCGATCGCGGCGCGTCGCCGCTTGGCTGGATCGTGATGCTCGCGCCGATCGGCATCGTGTTCGCGATGAGCTTCGGCCAGATGCGGATGGCGACCTCGACGCTCAACATGCTGTTCTGGTCCTATGCGGTGCTGATGGGCCTGTCGCTGTCGACGCTGTTCCGCGTCTATACGGGCGCGTCGATCGCGGGGGCGTTTTTCGCCACCTCGGCCGGGTTCGCTGGGCTGAGCCTTTATGGCTACACCACCAAGCGTGACCTGTCGCCGCTCGGCACGTTCCTGATCATCGGTGTGGTCGGGCTGCTGGTCGCGATGCTGATCTCGATGTGGGTGCCCGCGCTCAACCCGGTGATCTCGATCGTCGGCGTGCTGCTCTTTGCGGGGCTCACCGCCTATGACACGCAGCGCACCAAGAGCCTGTATTATCAGGTGGCGGGTACCGGGCAGGAGGGCCGCGTGGTCGTGATGTCCGCGCTGCAGCTCTACCTCGACTTCATCAACATGTTCCTGTTCGTCCTTCGCCTGTTCGGCAGCAACCGCAACTAGGCGCTCGGTCGAGCGAAACACGGACGGGCCCGGCGAGCGATCGCCGGGCCCGTTCTCGTTTGCGGGCTGGAACGGCGTTCACGATCCTTCGTTGACCGTGAACGAGACCTAGGAGCGCGGACATGGACGACACCACCGACCGGGGCCTGGACACGCTGTCCGTCAACCCCGACGTGCCCAACGCAGGCAATCAGGAACGCGACCCGCGCCAGGACGCGGGGCAGGACGCCTCGATCCAGGCTCGGCTGGAGCGCGACCCCAACAACGTCCAGGCGCAGCTCGACAACGGGCTCGACGAATCGATGGACGCGTCCGACCCGATCACCGCGACCATCCCCGGCTCGAGCACCGACGAGCCGCCCGCCAGCTCGGGCTTCGACCCGGAGGCCGAGGAACGGCTCAGCAAGGGGGAGTAGCGGTCGTCGCCCGCGCGACGAATGTTGCGCAAAGGACGCACTTCGCAGGCTTCGGATGGCGACCCACATCGGCTCGTCGCATCGATTGTTGCGGTGCAGCGGCTTTCGTGATCCTTTTCCCGTTATCGGGCGACCATCGTTAAGGCTGGCGTTAACCATCCGGGCGCATGATCGACCGAACCACAAGGGAATGGGGTAACGGCTATGAGCGCACGGATGAAGCCCGCCGAGGGCGTGATGACCTTGGCCGAGATGAAGGAGTTCGCGGGCTTCCCGTCCGCGACGCAGCGCTACATTCGCCGCGCGCTCGACATCGGGCTCGACCGTGAGGACGCCATGGTCCGCTGGTCGCGCGACGTCGTCGAGGCAGCGAGCATCCGTGCGCAGGCGCGCATGTATGCTCGGCTGCCCGACATCCGCGACGCCATTCCCGAAGACAGCGGGCTCGACGCGGTGGAGCCGCTGCTCGCGCCGCTGATCACGATCACCGCCTTCGACCTCGGCCAGGGGCGGCTGACGAGCTTCTCCGCCTATCGCTTCCTGTACGAGCGGCTGGTCGGCGCAACGGTGCGTCCGTGGCTCCCCGCCGCTTTCTGCTCGGCCGCGGCGCTGCCGCACCTCCACCCGGAGCTGCGGCGCAAGCTGCTCCAGTCGATCAGCGAGGCGGCCGCGACCGCGTCGGGTTGGTCGACACGCCAGCCGGCATTCTTCCCCTATTGGGTCGAGAAGGTCGACGCCGCCGCGCTGCCCAACTGAACGCTTACCCGCGCAGGGCCGCGCGGAGCGGTTCGGCGGTGACGGGGTAGCCGAGGTCGTCGGGGATGCAGAGGTGCGGCACACCGCCGCGCTCCTCTTCCCATGGCGTGATGGTGCGAATGGGATAGCGCGCCGCGTCCGCCGCCGCTTCGGCGAACGACGCGTACAGCGCGAGCCGTTCGAGGTTGCGCCGCGTCGGGAAGATGATCCGCGCGCGCCCGGCATTCGCTTCGGCCAGCACATCGCGTGCACTCGCCCAGAGCAGGCGCGTGTTCTCGGTCCGGTCGACGCTCGCCGGGGCCGCGCCTTCGGGCAGGCGGGCGAGGTAAAACCGCGTATCGAACGTCCGGGCGATCCGGTGCGCGGGCAACCAGCGCGCGAAGGGGACCAGCGCATCAAGCCTCAGCCGCCCGCCGACACTCGCCAGCGCCGCGCCGATCGGCTCCCCCGCGTGAAGAGCCGCGCGTAACGGCGGCAGCGCCCCGGCGGCGAGGTCGAGGCCAACGGCCAACCCCGCTTCTTCAACCGTTTCGCGCACGGCGGCGATGCGCGCGGCGGTCTCTTCCACGTCGCCGGGCAGCGTGGCGGCGAGCAGCTCGTCGCCCTGATCGACACGCCCGCCGGGAAACACCAGCGCGCCGCCCGCGAACGCCAGCCGCTCCGAACGCTCGACCATCAGCAGTTCGGGCGGCGCACCCTCGCGCTCGCGGAAGATGACCAGCGTGGCGGCGGGGATCGGCGGGTCAGTCATGCGACGCTCGGCGTCGGGTACGGGCCGGTGGTGGAGCTGAGGGGAATCGAACCCCTGACCTCTGCAGTGCGATTGCAGCGCTCTCCCATCTGAGCTACAGCCCCGCCCGGCCACGATCGGGCGCCAGGACCCGTCGGGAAACGCGCCTCTAGCGACGTTGCGCGGGCGATGCAACCGGTGTCGCGCACGGGCCGCCGCGCTGCCCCGCTTCGCCGCCCTGCCCGGAACATAGATCAGGCTGCCCCGTTCTCGCGCGCAGGACGACAGGGTCGGACATGGCCCTGCGCGTCGGCAAGCAGGAGAGCCACCATGGCCAATGAAGGATATCCGCAGGGCGACGATTATCGCTCGCAGGGGCAGGATTACGGTCGCGACTATGGGTCGGGCCGCTACGGGAGCTATTCGAGCGCGCGCGAGTATGAAGCCGCCGGGTATCGCGGCGGTGCGCGCGATGGCGGGCGCGCGGACGCCGGACGCGACGATTTCGGCGGACGCTATCAGCGCGACGATCGCTTTTCAGACAATTCCGATTACCGTGGCGCGTCCGAATATCGCGGCAGCTATGGTTCGGGCGGACGTCGTTTCGAGGACCTCGGCGATCGCGACCGCGCCGGGGCGGATGACCGCTACCGCGCGCGCGACGACGGGCGCGACCGCGACGATCGCAACGACCGCGCGCGGATGCGGGATCGCCAGCAGGACGATCGCGGCTTTGTCGCCCGCGCGGGCGACGAGGTCCGCTCATGGTTCGGCGACGAGGATGCGGAGCGCCGCCGCCACCGCGACGAGCAGCAGCAGATGCGCGACGCGGGCCGTCACGGGCGCGACTTCGGGCGCGACCATGACGATTACCACGACTGGCGCGGCCAGCAGATCGCTGCGCTCGACCGCGACTATGACGAGTATCGTCAGCACAACCGCACGCGGTTCCACAGCGAGTTCGGCCAATGGCGCACGCAGCGCCAGGGCCAGCGCGACCAGATGGCCCGCGTGCGGGAGCATCAGGAGGTGGTCGGTTCTGACGGGCAGCATATCGGCACCGTCGATCACGTCCGCGACGACCGCATCCTCCTGACCAAGAACGACCAGGATGCGGGCGGACGCCACCATTCGATCCCGTCGAGCTGGATCCAGTCGGTCGACGAGCAGGTGGTGATCTCCAGGACCGCCGACGAGGCCAAGCGCTCGTGGCGCGACGAGGAGAACAACCAGGCGATGTTCGGCGGCGGCCAGCGCGGCACGACCGGCCAGACCGACGCACGCGAAGATGGCGGCACGACGCTCAACCGGAGCTTCTCGGGCACCTACTGAGCGAATAGGAAACTAGCAAAGGCCCGGGCGGTGACGTCCGGGCCTTTGTGCGTGGT
Source organism: uncultured Sphingomonas sp. (assembly GCA_964247225.1). Classification (GTDB taxonomy): domain Bacteria; phylum Pseudomonadota; class Alphaproteobacteria; order Sphingomonadales; family Sphingomonadaceae; genus Sphingomonas. Next base: position 5,830 of record CAXTTU010000092.1, read on the forward strand.
TGGTAGGGCCCGAACTTAGCCGATCCACTCCGCGGTCACATAGGGCGCGCGTTCGCGCCAGCCGAGCCTGCGATAGAGCAGCACGCCCACGTCGGTCGCCACCAATGCACCCTGCTGCGCCCCGCGCGCGCGGGCGATCGCGCCGAGCCGGGTCATCACCGCGCGCCCAAGCCCGCGTCGCTGGTGCGCCGGTTCGGTGCGGATCCGGTCGTGAACCGCAAGCCCGCGCACGATGACCAGTCGCCCCTTGGCGGCGAGTTCGCCCGTCGCTGTGGTGACCTCGGCGATGGTTACCCCGGCATCGTCGACCACCGTCAATCCATACCCGTCCGGCAGCGCCGCCTTTTCCAAGGGCAGGTCCTCCACCGTCATCACCGTTCCGGTCCGCTCCACCGTCCACCCCCGCGGGAGCAGCGCACGCACGTCGGCCTCGGGCACCGGCACCTTCAGGAACACGCCACGCTCGCGCACCCGGCTGGCGATCACCGCAACCCCGTCCGGCGCGCGCGGGAAGACGTAGCGGCGCAGGTGACCCGGCTCGCCCACCTCGATGCGCAGCGCGCCGTCCTCCGGTACCGGCGGTGCTTTCCCGCGCGAGCGTGCCCAGCCCTCGGCCCAGCGCTCGAACGTGTCGGCGTCGATCAGATCGCCCCGCTGAACGTGTCGCACTGCGCCGGGTCGCCGCTGTCGAGCCCGACCTTGAGCCAGTGCATCCGCTCCGCCGAAGTGCCGTGGGTAAAGCTGTCGGGCATCGGGCGGCGACCCGCTTCCTCCTGCAGCGTATCGTCGCCAATCGCGTGCGCGGCGGTCAGGCCCTCCTGCACGTCGCCCGGGTCCATCCGGTCGCGGTTCCGCGCCGCCCACACGCCCGCATAGCAATCGGCCTGCAACTCCAGCCGCACCGAGGCGGCGTTGCCCTGCGTCTCGTCACCCGAGCGCTGCACCTGCGCGACCTTGTCCGATACGCCGAGCAGGTTCTGGATGTGGTGCCCGAACTCGTGCGCGATGACGTAATCCTGCGCGAAGTCGCCCTTCGCCCCGAAGCGGGTCTGCAGCTCGTCGAAGAAGCTGGTGTCGAGATAGATCCGCTGATCGCTCGGGCAGTAGAACGGCCCCATCGCCGACTGCGCCGCGCCGCAGCCTGACTGGCCGTTGCGGGTGTAGAAGATCAGCCCGGGCTGGCGGAACGCCTGTCCCTGTTGCTGGAACAACGCCGCCCAGGTCTTGTCCGCCGAGCTGAACGCATTGCACGCCGCGTGGTGCGCCTCGCTCTCGCGGCAGATGTCGCTGACCGAGTGATGCTCGGTCGTGACCGGCGCGCCGCCACCGCCGACGAGCCCGCCCAGCCCGCCGCCGAACACTGCAAACAGCAGCAGCACCACCGCGATCCCGCCGATCCCGAACCGGCTGCCGATCAACGGCAGGAGGCCGAACAGCAACCCGCCACCGCCCCCTCCCCCGCCAAATCCGAGCCCGCCGCCGCGGTTTTCCTCCTCGCCGACGTTGATGTTGGGGTCAAAATCGTCGAGCCGCATGGGATACGCCTTACCTGTTACACTTCAGCCCAATAACCGCCGGTCGCGCGAGGTTGCAACCGGCGCTCGCGGCCCGCATGGCCAGCGCGAGACAAAGGACCGCCCATCATGTTCCTGCAAGGCAAGACCGCGCTGGTCACCGGCTCCACCTCCGGCATCGGGCTCGCGATCGCGCGCGCGCTCGCGGCGGAGGGCGCGGCGGTGATGATCAACGGCTTTGGCGACGCGGCGGCGATCGAGGAGGCGCGCGCGTCGCTGGAGGCGGTAAGCGGGGCGCGAGCGCTCCACGACGCGGCCGATATGAGCGATCCTGCGGCAATCGCGGCGATGGTCGAGCGGTGCCATGCCGAGCTCGGCGGGCCCGACATCCTCGTCAACAATGCGGGCATCCAGCATGTCTCGCCGATCGAGAACTTCCCCATCGACAAATATGACGCGATCATCGCGATCAACCTGTCCGCGCCGTTCCACGCGATCCGCGCCGCGCTGCCGCATATGAAGACACGGGGCTGGGGCCGAATCATCTCCACCGCGTCGGCGCACTCGCTCGTCGCCAGCCCCAACAAATCCGCCTACATCATGGCCAAGCACGGCGTCGCGGGGCTGACCAAGACGGTCGCGCTGGAGGCCGCGCGCGACGGGGTCACCGTCAACGCGATCAGCCCCGGCTACGTCTGGACGCCCTTGGTCGAGGCGCAGATCCCCGATACGATGGCCGCGCGAGGCCTCACCCGCGAGCAGGTGATGGAGGACGTGCTGCTCGCCGCGCAACCGACCAAGGCGTTCGTCACGCCGGAGCAGGTTGCGGCGTTCGCAGTGTTCCTCTGCCGCGACGAGGCGGCGGCGATCACCGGCGCGAACCTGTCAATGGACGGCGGGTGGACCGCCGGGCGCGTCTGACGGAGCCTTTGCGCCCTTTGCCGCGTCCGCCGGGTCCTTCGCGCCGCCGGTCTGCATCGACTGGGTGGTAATCACCGCGGTCGGCGCGGGCGCGGCGGTGGTGGCGGTAAAGGCGAGCGCGGAGGGAACCGGGCCGGTCGCGGTCAGCACCGGCTTGGTGGCATCGACGCCCGGCACCGGCTGCAGCGATGCAATGTACGCCGCGCCATGCTGGTCGATGACGGTCACTCGCCCGACATTCGCCGCCTCCACCGCTTCCATGAACGAGCGCGGGCGCTTCATCAGCTTGGGCTGGTTGGTCCCGGCCAGCCCGAGCCGTTGCGCCGCGACCTGCGTAAAGGTGACGCAGTTGCGCTTGTTCATGTTGTAATGCTGGTCGCCGGTCGGGCCCCATTCCTCGATCAGCTTGAGCATATCCTGATATTGCGCGTCGGTCAGCACCATCGAGAAATGCGCATCGCTCGACTTGAGGTAATTGAGATCGGCGGGTTCGAGCATGCCCCCGACCGTGCCGAACAGAATAGCGGGGCTGATATGCTTGGCGGTGAAGCCGATGTTGAGGTCCACCGGCGCGCCGCCCGCGTCGGGGCTCCCACGCATGGTGATGAATGCGTGCGGGAACATGTTGCCGAGCTCATGGCTCCAGAAGGTGATCGTCACCGCGGCAGAGGCGGGCGCGATCGCGCTGAGTGACAACAGGGCGGCGGCAAGCCCGCGGGCGAGGAAACGCTGGATCGACATGGCGCTGCTATACCGGAAATGTGCGCGCTTCGGAAGCCGCGGCCTTTTCGGGGCGGATATAGATCGACATCAGGCTCGGCTCCGCCGCCTTGAGCGCGTGTTCCAGCTCCCCGATCAGCGTCTCCGCTTCGCCCATCGTGACATGATCCTCGAAGTCTGCGCTGATCGCGACGAAGACATTGTGCGGCCCGGTATGGATCGTGCGGACATGGTTGACGCCGGTCACCGCGGGGTGGCGGGCGACCGTCTCGCGGACGCGCGCGATCAGCGCCGGGTCGGCGCGCTCGCCGATCAGCAAGCCTTTCGCCTCGCGCGCGAGCAGCCCCGCGACGAGGCCGAGCATCACGCCGATCGCGATGGAGGCGACCCCGTCGATGCGGGGATCGCCCAGCGCGTGGCTGAGCGCGACGCCGAGCGCGGCGACGAGGAGCCCCGCCAGCGCGGCGCTATCCTCGAACAGGACGATGAAGGTCGCCGGGTCCTTGGAGTCGCGCATCGTCCGCCACCAGCCCGCCTCGCCCTTCGCGCGCGCGAACTCGCGCATCGCGACCCGCCACGACCAGCCCTCCAGCACGAACGATATGCCGAGCACGACATAGCTCAGTGTCGCGCTCCCCAGCGGCTCCGGATGCGCAACATGCCGCCAGCCCTCATAGATCGACACGCCCGCGCCCGCCGCGAAGATCAGGATCGCGACCACGAAGCTCCAGAAATAAAGCTCGCGGCCATAGCCGAACGGATGGAGCGGGTCGGGCGGGCGCTTGGCACGGTGCTGGCCATAGAGGAGCAGCAACTGGTTGACGCTGTCGACGACCGAATGGACGCCCTCCGTCAGCATCGACGACGAGCCGGACAGCGCCGCCGCGACGAACTTCGCCGCCGCGATCCCGAGATTGGCGGCAAGCGCGGCGAGGATCACCGCGTTAGACTCGGAATGGGGCTGGTCTGCCATACGCAGGCCTATGCGGGCGCGGGAGATTGGTGGAAAGCGTTGATCGGCGATGCAGACCACGTTATAACGTCGGTATGAACATGCCCGTCTCCCTCAAGCCGCCGCGCGAACTCAAGATCATCAAGGTCGGCAATTCGCTGGGCGTGATCCTGCCCAAGGAGTTGCTCGCCAAGCTGGGCGCAGAGGTCGGCGACTCGCTCGACTGGATTCCCGACCAGGAAGGCTTCGTCGTTCGCCGTCACGACGCGGGCTTCGCCGAGCAGATGGCGGCCGCGCGCGAGGTGATGAAGCGGCGGCGCAACGCGCTGCGTGAGCTCGCCAAATAGTGGCCGACTGGATCTGGGTGGAGATCGACGTCGCCGTCGCCGCCCATGCCGAGCAGCTTGCCGAGCATGGCGGCGCGGCAGGCATTCGCGACCGCTCGATGCTGGAAAGCGCGATGGCGCGCCCGCAGAACCTCGTCGCCTACGGTGAGCCGGACATCGCCGCCCTTGCCGCATCCTACGCCTTCGGGATCGCGCGCAACCACCCGTTCGTGGACGGCAACAAGCGCACGGCGGCAGTGGTGAGCGAAACCTTTCTGGTGCTCAACGGCCATCAGCTCACCTGTAGCGATGTCGAACTGGTCGTCACCT
>CAXTTU010000093.1:0-9047 GCA_964247225.1 uncultured Sphingomonas sp.
AAGCGCTGATGCGCATCCTGCTCACCAACGACGACGGCTATCACGCGCCCGGGCTCAAGGTCCTCGAAGCGCTCGCCGCCCGGTTCAGCGACGACGTCTGGATCGTCGCCCCCGCCGAGGAACAGTCCGGGACAAGCCGCTCGCTGACGCTCACCCGCCCGATCCGGATGCGGCGGTTCGGCGAGCGGCGCTTCGCGGTCGCGGGGACGCCGACCGACTCGGTGCTGATGGCGCTGGGCGAGGTGATGGCGGAGGCGAAGCCCGACCTGATCCTGTCGGGTGTCAATCGTGGCGCGAACCTTGGCGAGGATGTGCTCTATTCGGGCACGGTGGCCGCCGCCGCCGAGGGCGCGCTGGCGGGCATCCGCTCGATCGCGCTGAGCCAGCTCTACCCCGCCCCTGCGCCGGGCGAGAAGGTCTCGTTCGCGACCGCGGAGGCGTGGGGCGAGCGCGTGCTGCGCCCGCTCGTGACCGCCCCGCTCGCGCCGCGCACGCTGGTCAACGTCAACTTCCCGCCGGTGCTGCCCGAGGCGGTAAGGGGCGTGCGCGTCGTGCGGCAGGGCCTGCGCGACTATGGCCGGGTGAAGCTTGACAAACGCACGGACCCGCGCGGCTTTCCCTATTATTGGATCGGGCTCGGGCGGATACCGCACACGCCGACCGGCGGCACCGATCTGGAGGCGGCGGCGGACGGCTATGTGACAGTGACGCCGCTGCATCTGGACCTTACGCACGACGCGTCGCTCGGCGTCTTGGGCGAGGCGTACGCGTGAGGGTGCGGCAAGTCGTCTGGCTCACGGCGGCGCTGCTCCCGGCGGCTTGCATCCCGAGCGCCGATCCTCCGCCCGGCTATCGCCTGCCGCCACGGCAGGAGCGCGAGTACCCGCCGTCGCCCGCCGAGCGCGACGACACACCGCCACCACCACAGGACTACCCGCGCCGCGAGGTCGAGCGTCCTCGTCACGATGAGGATGAGATGCCGCCGCCGCAGCGCGACGATCGCCGCGAGGAGGCCGACGTACCGCCCGAGGCACCGCCGCCCGACGACCTGCCTGCCCCGCCGCGCTCGCGCCCGGTCTGGGAAGCGCGCCCCGTCAGCGCCGACGCTCGCGAGGTCGAGGCGTCCACCTACACCGTCGCGCCCGGCCAGTCCTTGCGTGGCGTGAGCGAGCAGACCGGCGCGAGCGTGGAGGCGATTGCGCGCGCCAACGATCTCTCTCCGCCCTACGCTCTCCGCGCGGGCCAGCGGCTCGCCATTCCGGGCGGTCGCTATCACCTCGTCCGCGCGGGTGAGTCGGGCATCGCCATCGCGCGCGCGTATGGAATCGAATGGTCGCGGATCGTCGACGCGAACGGGCTGGCGGAGCCCTACACGCTCCGGGTCGGCGAGCGGCTGCTCATCCCCGGCGCGCCCGCGCAAAGCTCGCTGGCGGCGGAGCGGGCACGCGCCTTCTCGCTCGACATCGACGACATCCTGACCGGCGGCGAGCCCGCGCTCGCGGTCAACCAGGCCCCTGCGCGCCCGGTCGCAACGCCCACCCGCGTACTACCGCCCAGCGCCGCCGTGGTCGCGCCGCCTGCGCTCCGCGGCGGGTTCATCTGGCCCGCCGATGGCAAGCTGGTGAAGCGGTTCGGGCGCGGCGCGAGCGGCGAACGGCTCGACGGGGTGGAGCTTGCGGTCGCCACGGGCTCGCCCGTTCACGCCGCGGCGGACGGCGTGGTCGCCTATGCGGGCGAGGGCATCGCCGCGCTTGGCGGGCTGGTGATCGTCCGCCACGGCCAGGGCTGGACGACGGTCTATGGCCATGCGAGCAAGCTGCTCGTCCAGCGCGGGCAGAGCGTCAAACGTGGCCAAACGATTGCGCTGTCGGGCGACACCGGCTTCGTCGACCGGCCCGAGCTGCATTTCGAGCTGAGGAAGGGGCGCACCCCGGTCGATCCGGTCGCGCAGCTGCCGCGATTGCGGCGCTCGGGCGGCGCGGATAGCGAGGGCACATGACCGAATACCGCTCCGACCTCCTCCGCCTTCTCTCGGAACGCGGCTACCTCCACCAGCTCACCAACGCCGCCGCACTCGACGCGCTGGCGGCGAAGCAGGTCGTCCCCGGCTATATCGGTTTCGACGCCACAGCGCCGTCGCTCCATATCGGCAGCCTGGTGCAGATCATGATGCTCCGCCGCCTCCAGCAGGCCGGGCACAAGCCGGTCGTGGTTATGGGCGGCGGCACGACCAAGGTGGGTGACCCGTCGGGCAAGGACGACACCCGCCGCCTGCTCGACGACGCGGGCATTGCCGCCAACATCGCCTCGATCCGGCGCGTGTTCGAGCGGTTCCTGACGTTCGGGGACGGACCGACCGACGCGGTGATGGTCGATAATGCCGAGTGGCTCGACGCGCTCGACTACATCCCGTTCTTGCGCGATGTCGGGCGGCATTTCACGATCAACCGCATGTTGACCTTCGACTCGGTGCGGCTGCGGCTCGAGCGCGAGCAGCCGCTGACGTTTCTCGAGTTCAACTACATGATCCTGCAGGCGTATGACTTCCTCGAGCTGTCGCGCCGCGTCGGCTGCCGGCTGCAGCTCGGCGGGTCGGACCAGTGGGGCAACATCGTCAACGGCATCGAGCTCGCGCGCCGGGTCGACGGCGCGGAGCTGTTCGGACTCACCAGCCCGCTGATCACCACCGCCGACGGCGCGAAAATGGGCAAAACCGCGAGCGGCGCGGTGTGGCTCAACGAGGACCAGCTGTCGGCGTACGATTACTGGCAGTTCTGGCGCAACGCGGATGACCGCGACGTGGGCCGGTTCCTCCGGCTGTTCACCGACCTGCCGTTGGAGGAAGTCGCGCGGCTGGAGGCGCTGGAGGGCGCGGAGATCAACGCCGCCAAGCTGGTGCTGGCAAACGAAGCCACCGCGCTTTGCCGTGGGCGCGAGGCCGCCGACACCGCCGCCGAAACGGCGAGGCGCACGTTCGAGGACGGCGCGGGAGGTGAGGCGCTGCCCAGCCTAGCGGTCGCGGGCGAGATCAATGTGGTGGACGCGCTGGTCGGGCTCTGCCTTGCTGCATCAAAGGGCGAGGCGCGGCGGCTCATCAAGGGGGGCGGCGCACGCGTCGCCGGCGAGCGGGTCGCGGACGAGGCGCTGGTGATTTCGGTCGATGGCGACCCGGTGCGCGTCTCGGCGGGTAAGAAGCATCATGGGTTGCTCACCCGGGCGTAAACCATAGACCCGGGCGCGACCTTCATCGCTCGTTTACGCCTCCCCGCCTAGCCCGGCAGGCAGGGAGGATCGGGCGCATGGTGGCGATGGCCGCGCATTACGAGCATCGGCAGGAGCCGCGCGACGAGGTGCATCACCGCGCCCGCGCGACCGACCTCGCTTCGGGCTGCCCGTTGCCGATGCTGGTCGTCAATCTGTCGCCGGGCGGGCTGATGGCAAGGTGCGAAGTGCCGCTCGCGCCGGACGACCGGTTCCGGATCGTCCTGCCCGTGGCGGGCGCGCGCGTTGCGGAGGTGCGCTGGGCGCTCGGTGGGCGGATCGGGTGCCAGTTCGACCAGCCGATCCCGCTGCTCGACTACGCTCACGCGCTGGCGGCGATGCGCTAACCCGACCGCAGCAGCCCCACCCCCGCGTCGCGCTCGAACAGGTACAGCGCCACCCGTGCCGCCTGCCCCCGCTCGCCCGCCAAGCCGCCATCGCGGTCAATCAGCAGGCGCGCGTCATCGGTCGCGGCCTGCATGAATGCGCCCAGCAGCTCGGGCGTGGCGAGCCGGAATGCCGCCTCGCCCGACTGGCGCGTGCCGAGCAGCTCGCCGCCGCCGCGTAGCCGCAGGTCCTCCTCGGCGATGCGGAAGCCGTCATTGGTCTCGCGCATCAGCGCCAGCCGCGCGCGCGTCGTCTCGCTCATCGCCGAGCCGCGGACGAGCAGGCACACCGACTTGCCCCCGCCTCGCCCGACGCGCCCGCGCAGCTGGTGGAGCTGCGCCAGCCCGAACCGGTCGGCGTGCTCGACCACGATCAGCGTCGCGTTGGGCACGTCGACGCCCACCTCGATCACCGTGGTCGCGACCAGCACGCCCAGCCGCCCGGCGGAGAAGTCGGCCATCACCGCGTCTTTCTCCAACGGTTTCATCCGCCCATGCACCAACCCGACGCGGTCGCCGAACCGCTCGCGCAGCACCGCCGCGCGCGCCTCGGCGGCGGCGAGGTCGCTGCGCTCGCTCTCCTCAACCAGCGGGCAGACCCAATAGGCCTGCTTGCCCTCCGACAGGTGCCGGCCCAGCCCGTTGACGATCTCGTCAAGCCGCTCCAGCGAGACCACGCGCGTCTCGATCGGCTCGCGCCCGGGCGGCATCTCGTCGAGCCGGCTCTGGTCCATCTCGCCATGCTGCGCGAGCACCAGCGTGCGCGGGATCGGCGTCGCGGTCATTGCGAGGAGGTGTGGTGGGGTGCGCGCCTTGGCCGACAGCAGCAGCCGCTCGGCCACCCCGAAGCGGTGCTGCTCGTCGACCACCACCAGCCCGAGGTCGCGATACGTCACCGCTTCCTGGAAGATCGCGTGGGTGCCGACGAGGATGTCGATCGAGCCGTCGGCGAGGCCCATCAGCGTCGCTTCGCGCACCCGCCCCTTGTCGCGCCCCGTGAGCACCGCGATCTCCACCGGCAGCCCGGCGAGCGTGCGGCGCAGCGTCTCGCCATGCTGGCGCGCGAGGATCTCGGTCGGCGCGAGCATCGCCGCCTGCGCGCCCGCCTCGACCGCGATCAGCATCGCCATCGCGGCGACCAAGGTCTTGCCGGAGCCGACATCGCCCTGGAGCAGCCGCAGCATTGGCGTCGCCTGCGCGAGGTCGCCCTCGATCTCGCGCACCGTCCGCGCCTGCGCGCCGGTCAGTTCGTAGGGGAGCCTGAGCATGTCACGCAGCCGCCCGTCGCCCGCCAGCGCGCGCCCGCGGCGCTTGCGTGTATCAGCGCGGACCAGCGACAGCGCGAGCTGGTTGGCGAACACCTCGTCATAGGCGACGCGCGCGCGCGCCACCTCGTCGGCGGGATCGGCGTGGATGCGCGCGATCGCTTCGCGCCAGCCGGGCCAGCCGCGCGCGGCGAGCAGGCTCGGCTCGATCCACTCCGGCAGCGCGGGCGCGCGCGCGACCGCCTGCGCCGCCATCTGCGCGAGGCGGCGGGAGGTGAGCCCTTCGGAAAGCGGGTAGATCGCCTCGCGTTCACTCGGTCCGTCGGGATCGTCGGGGTCGCCGATGTAATCCGGGTGGACCATCTGCAGCTCCTGCCCGTACATCTCCAGCTTTCCCGACACGCGCTTGGGGATGCCGAGCGGCAGCAGCTTCCTCGCGTACCCCGACGCGCCGCCGAAATAGGTCAGGCTGACATAGTTGCCGAGCGCGTCGGTCGCGTGGACCCGCGTCGGCCCGCGCCCCGCGCTGGTTCGGTAGTCGCGCGGGGTGAGCACGATCGACACCACCCGCCCCGCGTCCGCCATCATCAGCTCGTTGCGTGCGAGGCGGTCGACATGTCCGGTCGGCAGGTGGAACGCGACATCGACCACGCGCCGGAGCCCAAGCCGTTCGAGCGGGCGCGCCAGCCCGGGGCCGACGCCCTTCAGCGCGGTGACTTCGGCGAACAACGGATTGAGGATGTCGGGGCGCATGGCTATCTGGGCGCTAGGTAATCAGCAGCCGACGTGCGCGCCAAGGGTTCCCGCAAAGTATTACTTTGCGGGATGCCCTAGCGCCCGCCGGCTTATCCGCGTTGGAGCAGCATGGATCACGAGACCCGATTGAAGCGCCTCCGCTTCCGTGCCTGGCACCGGGGCACGCGGGAGGCGGACCTGATGGTGGGCGGCTTCTTTGACGCGCATCATGCAACGTGGAGCGAGGCCGAGCTCGCCTGGTTCGAGGCGCTGATCGAGGAGCAGGACGTCGATATCATGGGCTGGGCGATCGGCTCCATCCCGTGCCCGGCGGCGTGGGAGGGCGAGATGATGCGAACGATGCGGCAGGTCAGCTACGTGTCGCTTCCTTGAGCCGCCTGAGTTCCCCGGCGAAGGCCGGGGCCCAGTCACGACGACCCAAGTCGGCTTATTCCTTCCGACCACCTCCAACTGGACCCCGGCCTTCGCCGGGGAACGACCATGCCCAGCCTCCAATTCATCCTCACCGCCAAGCAGCCGCTCACCCTGTCGGGCGTCCCCGGCGGTTTCCTTCCTTCGCTCCTCGCGGACCTCGCGCGGGCCGCGCCGCGTCGCGCGGTGTTCGTCGCCTCGGACGAGGCGGAGATGCGCGCGGTCGCGTCCACCGTGCGCTATTTCGCGCCCGAGCTGGAGATCGTGCAATATCCCGCCTGGGACTGCCTCCCCTATGACCGCGCCAGCCCCACGCTGCGCGTCCAGGCAGAGCGGCTGGCCGCGCTGCACCGGCTGCAGGCCACGCCCAAGGCTGCGCAGCTCGTCCTCACCACCGTCAACGCCGCGACGCAGCGGACGCTGACCCCGTTCCGCATCCGCCAGCTGGTCGCGACGCTCCGGCCCGGCGAGCGGATCGGACGCGACGACCTCGCGACCTTGCTCACCGCCAACGGCTATGTCCGGACTGACACCGTCCACGACGCGGGCGAGTATGCGGTGCGCGGCGGCATCGTCGACCTGTTCCCGAGCGGGGAGGAGCAGGCGCTCCGGCTCGACTTTTTCGGGGATGAGATCGAGAGCGTTCGCGCGTTCGATCCCGCCGACCAGCGCACGACGGGGCGCGTCGAGAGCTTCACGCTGCTTCCCGCGAGCGAAGCGCTGCTGGACGAGGCGTCGGTCAAGCGCTTCCGCGGTGCGTACCGCGAGCGGTTCGGCGCGACCGCGACGGGCGACCCGCTCTATCAGGCGGTCAGCGACGGGCGGCGGCTTGCCGGAATGGAGCATTGGCTGCCGCTGTTCGAAGAGAAGCTCGCGACTTTGTGGGACCATCTCGGCCCCGATCCGGTAATGGTACGCGACTCTGGCTCGCCCGCCGCCGCCGAGAGCCGGCTCGAGGCGATCGCCGACTATTACGAGAACCGTAAACGCGCCGAGGCCGCGCAGCCGGGCAGTTATCGCCCGCTCCCCGCCAAGTCGCTCTACCTCGACACGGACGAATGGAGCGAACGCGTTGCGACCGCGAAGGCGCATATCGTCTCGCCATTCCACGAGCCCGAATCCGCGACCGTGCTCGACTTCGGCGTCGACGGCCCGCGCGACTTCGCCCCCGAGCGCGCCAACAGCGCGAACGTATACGAGGCGGTGGTCGACCACCTCGCCGCGCTTCGCAAGCAAGGTCGCAAGCCGGTCCTCGCCAGCTATTCCGTCGGCGCGCGCGAACGGCTGAGCGGCCTGCTCAAGGACCACGACCTGACCGGGATGCGCCCGGTCGAGACGTGGCAGGAGGCGCTGGCGGCGGGCGAGCGTGGCGTAGCGCTGATCGTGCTGCCGCTCGACCACGGCTTCACCGCGCCGGGTGTCGCGGTGCTGACCGAGCAGGACATGCTCGGCGACCGGCTGATCCGCCGGTCGAAGCGGCGCAAGTCCGCCGACGCGTTCCTCGCCGAGCTGGCGACGCTCTCGCCCGGCGACCTCGTCGTCCATGCCGACCACGGCATCGGTCGCTATATCGGCCTGACCCAGATTCCGGTCGCGAAAGCGCCGCACGACTGCGTCGCGCTGGAATATGCGGGCGGCGACAAGCTCTACGTGCCGGTCGAGAACCTCGAAGTCCTCTCCCGCTACGGCTCGGGCGAGGAGAATACCGCGCTCGACCGGCTCGGCGGCGAGGCGTGGCAGCGGCGTAAGTCGAAGATGAAGGAGCGCATCCGCGAGATTGCGGGTGAGCTGATCGCGGTCGCCGCCGAGCGCGCTCTCCGCCCCGGCGAGGTTGCCGAGCCCGACGCGTCCGGCTACCCGGCGTTCGTCGACCGCTTCCCCTATCAGGAGACCGACGACCAGGACCGCGCGATCGGCGACGTGCTCGGCGACCTCGGCGCGGGCAAGCCGATGGACCGGCTGGTCGTCGGCGATGTCGGCTTCGGCAAGACGGAGGTCGCGCTCCGCGCCGCGTTCGTCGCGGCGATGGCGGGGATGCAGGTCGCGATCGTCTGCCCGACGACCCTGCTCGCGCGCCAGCATTACAACAACTTTAAGGCGCGCTTCGAGGGCTTCCCGATCGAGATCGGCCGCCTGTCGCGCCTCGTCACCGCTAAAGAGGCGAGCGACACGCGCGCGAAGCTGAAGGAGGGCACGGTCGACGTCGTCGTCGGCACCCATGCGGTGCTCGCCAAATCGGTCGAGTTCAAGCGGCTCGGTCTCGTCGTCGTCGACGAGGAACAGCGGTTCGGCGTTACCCACAAGGAACGGCTGAAAGCGCTCCGGGCCGATGTCCACATCCTGACGCTCACCGCCACCCCCATCCCCCGCACGTTGCAGATGGCGATGAGCGGGCTGCGCGAGCTGTCGGTCATCCAGACCCCGCCGGTCGACCGGCTGGCGGTGCGGACCTATGTCATGCCGTGGGATCCGGTCGTGCTCCGCGAGGCGCTGCTGCGCGAGCATTATCGCGGCGGGCAGACGTTCCTTGTCACCCCGCGCATCGCCGACCTGCCCGATATCGAGCAGTTCCTGCGCGAGCAGGTGCCGGAGGTGAAGTACATCGTCGCGCACGGCCAGATGGCGCCCACCGAGGTCGAGGAGCGGATGAGCGCGTTCTACGACCGCAAGTTCGAGGTGCTGGTGTCGACCACCATCGTCGAGAGCGGGCTCGATATCCCCGCCGCCAACACCATGATTGTCCATCGCGCCGACCGCTTCGGCCTCGCCCAGCTGTACCAGCTGCGCGGCCGGGTCGGACGTGCCAAGACGCGCGCCTATTGCTACCTCGTCACCCCGCCCGAACGGCAAATGACCGAGGCGGCGAACAAGCGGCTCAAGGTGCTGAGCGACCTCGACTCGCTCGGCGCGGGGTTTCAGCTCGCGAGCCACGACCTCGACATCCGCGGCGCGGGCAATCTGCTCGGCG
>CAXTTU010000093.1:9147-10583 GCA_964247225.1 uncultured Sphingomonas sp.
TTTCAGCTCGCGAGCCACGACCTCGACATCCGCGGCGCGGGCAATCTGCTCGGCGACGAGCAATCGGGGCATATCAAGGAGGTCGGCTATGAACTCTACCAGTCGATGCTGGAAGAGGCCATCATGGAGGCCAAGGCGGGCGGACTGCACCAGCGCCAGCGCGACTTCTCGCCACAGATCACCATCGACGCGCCGATCCTGATCCCGGAAGACTATGTCCCAGACCTCGACCTGAGGATGGGGCTGTACCGCCGGCTGAACGACCTGACCGACCGGGCGGAGATCGACGCGTTCGCGGCCGAGATGATCGACCGGTTCGGCCCGCTCCCGGACGCGACCGCGAACCTCGTCACCGTGATCGAGATCAAGCTCAACGCGCGAGCCGCCTGCATCGCCAAGCTCGACGTGGGGGCGAAGGGCGCGCTGGTGTCGTTCCATGACGACAAGGCGCCCAACGTGCCGGGGCTGCTCGCCTATGTCGACCGGCTGGGCGGCGTGGCGAAGCTGCGCCCCGACAGCAAGCTGGTGGTCACGCGCGCCTGGGGCGACCCCGCCGCGCGGCTCAACGGTGCGCTGCAGCTGAGCAAGGGGCTGGCGAAGGCGGCGGCGTGAGCTGGTCCGGAACGGAGCGGGTTGGCGGGGGTGTCTCGCAATCGGGACCATTCTAGCCTATGACTAACCCATGGCTGACGAGCCCGAGAACCTGACCCTCCGCATCCTGCAAGAACTGCGCGGAGACATGCAGTCGATACGAGGGGATCTGGGCGAGTTGCGCGCGGACCTGCGCGAACTGCGCGATGAGGTCAAAGACCTCTCAAATCGACTGAACGGCAACACGGTAATACTTAGCTCGATAGCCGGCATGTGCTTCGATCACGAAGAGCGCATTTCAAAACTAGAGGCGCGCTGACTAATTGTCAGGGTGCGCACTGCTCCGCAACGAGCCGCGCTAGCGCCGCCGTGTCGACCGCCTCCGCGCACAGGAACCCCTGATACAGGTCGCACCCTTCCGCCGCGAGCAGGTCACGCTGCTCCGCCGTCTCTACCCCTTCCGCGATCACCGTCAGCCCGAGCCCGCGCGCGATGCCGATCACCCCGCGCACGATCACCCGGTCGCGCGGGGAGCCGGCGATGTCCTGCGTCAGCGCGCGGTCGATCTTCAAGTAATCGAGCGGCAACGCCTTGAGGTAGGCGAGGCTCGAATAGCCGGTCCCAAAATCGTCGATAGCCACCTGGCACCCCACCTCACGTAACGTCGCGAGCTGCGCGGCTGCCTGATCCAGCCTCGCAATCAGTCCGGTCTCGGTCACTTCCGCCGTCACCCGCGCGACCGGGAAGCCGCTCGCAGCTACCCGGTCAAGGAACATAGCCGCGAAGTCCGCGCGTGCGAGGTCGTCGGCGGTGACGTTCACCGACAAGCGCAGCGCGTCGAGCGA
>CAXTTU010000094.1:0-10548 GCA_964247225.1 uncultured Sphingomonas sp.
CCCCAGCGCCAGCTGACCGGCGAAAAGGCGACGGGCACCGTCAAGTTCTTCAACGCGATGAAGGGCTTTGGCTTCATCCAGCGCGATGACGGGCAACCGGACGCATTCGTCCACATCTCCGCCGTCGAGCGTGCGGGAATGGGCACGCTCAACGAGGGCGACCGGCTCGCCTTCGAGCTGGAAGTCGATCGGCGCGGCAAGTACGCCGCGGTGAACCTCAGCCAGGGCAGTTAAGGCGCGGGCGGCCTCGCCTAGCGCCAGCTAGGCGAGGACTCGCCACGGCGGGCAGCGGAGCCGGTGCAACCGGCTCCGTCTGACGGCGTGGCGGAGAGATGGCGGCTCGCTACGGCTTACTTCCCGTATCGGCAGACCTGTTTCGGCGCGCAGGCACCACTGACCTGCCACCTCCCGTGACGACGCAGCGCGACTTAAAGTGGCTGAGCTAACCCAAGCTATGCTACCTTGCGACGCGGGTCACTCCCTTCGGTTACTCTCCATCATTCCCGGCGCATGTCGCGTCCAACCCGTTGAACTTTCCCGCACCACCTTGCGTTGCGCGGACATCAACATGGGAGACGTCCGATGGATCGACGCAAATTCGGCCGCAACATCCTGCTCGGCGCACTGGGCCTCACCGCGGCCCCCGCGCTGGCACAATATCCCCCGCAATATGGTGGCTCGCGCCCGCGTCCGGGCATGATGCCGATGGGCCCCGGCGAGCAGCGCTACGCCAATGACACCCTAGCGATCGGCGGCGTGTCGCTGCGGTCGAGCCAGGCGGCGCAGGGCCGCGTGCGCGCACCGCGCGTCGCCGAGTTCGCCGATTTCGAGGTCGCCGAACAGCAGACAATCGCGCAGATCATGGGCGACATGGGCTTCACGCCCCCGCCGCCCGCGCCGAACGACCAGCGGATGCTCGACCGGCTGATGAGCGCGCGCGGCCCCGATTTCGAGCGGCAGTACGTCATGCTCCAGATGGACGGCCACCGTCGCCTGCTCGGTATCCAGGAGCGCTACATCTCCGAGGGCCGCGACCCCAACGCGCGCCACATCGCCATGCTCGCGCGCGGCCAGATCCGGGAGCACCTCCGCCTGCTCGACGACATCCAGCGCATGATGGCGTAGGCGAGGGCTGGGTCCGGCGACTTATTAGTGAAGCGACCCGCCCGGCATGGTCTGTGCGGGTCGCTACCGGCACGAAGCGGTCCGATGGTGTAAGGAGCTTTGTTTAGCTGCCCTTCGCCGGGCAAGTCACAAGATCAAAGAACTCCTTGATAGGGAATACCGTGTCTCCGGCACCTGCCGAGTCCGGAAAGAGCATATGCACCGGTGCAAGCTCTCCTCTTCGCGGCACTGCGCCAAGGACATTGTAGGAAGCGTCAGTTCCAACATATTGCCTGTTACCGTAAGGACGAGGTCCTCCGTCCGGATTGGGCGGTCGCCAACCTTCCGTGGTGACATCTTCGGTCGAGGCAATATTTTGTAAGCTGTCGGTTCCTCCGTTCCACGGCAGCCACCAATACGTCTTGCCTGACTTTCTGTTATGAACCGCTAGGGCAAGTCCGCTGGGCCAGTCCGGCCCACTGTCTACCTGACGGAAATAGGCTGTTACGTCGGGATTGTCGCGCAACAGGTATCGTGCCCGTTCAACGGGACACGACGCGATGGAGGTTGCGGCTAGGACGAGCAACCCAAGCATAGTTTCGATCCTGTAATCTCGACCATGATGAAGCTTTCCCCGACCTCCCCGTATGTAATCGAGGCCCCGTCAACGCGTTATCTTGCCGAGAACGAGTGATGCGCGTGCTCGCCCGGCCCCCTACCAGTGTTGGATCGGTTGTGATCCAAGCTGGCCGATGCGCCTCCCACCGCCTCTACCCGCCGCGCCCCGACCCGCGCAACCTCGTGAGGGAGGGCATTTCGAGGGGGACGTAGCCCAAACTTCCCAAACTTCCGCGCCGCGTCGGCCACCGCGACTCGGGCAGGGGCAGCGGACCCGCGCGGGCGCGGTCAACTCGCCTCGTCCGCCTCCTCCCGCCCGTCCGCCGCGATCAACCGTTGCAGCGTCTCCAGCCGGTCCGCCTCCGCCGCGGGCTTGTCCGTCCTGATCCGGGCGATGCGGGGGAAGCGCATCGCGACGCCCGACTTGTGCCGCTTGGACAGGTGGATCGAATCGAACGCGATCTCAAGCACCAGCGTTTTCTCCACCTCGCGCACCGGGCCGAAACGGTGAAGCGTGTGGTGGCGCACATAGCGGTCGAGCTGTTGCAGCTCGGCGTCGGTGATGCCCTGATACGCCTTGCCGACCGGGAGCAGCTCGCCGCCCGCCGCCGGGTCGCCCGTCCAGCAGCCGAAGGTATAGTCGCTGTAATAGGACGACCGCCGCCCGTTGCCGCGCTGTGCGTACATCATCACGCAATCGGCGGTGAGCGGATCGCGCTTCCATTTGTACCACAGCCCCGCTCTGCGCCCGGCGACATAGGGCGAGTCGCGGCGCTTGAGCATCACCCCCTCGATCGCCGCGTCGCGCGCGCCTGCGCGGATCGCCTCGAGTTCGGTGAAGTCGCTCGCGACGATCACCTCCGACAGGTCGAACCGCTCGGGGTCGAGCCGGGGCATCATCGCTTCCAGCCGTTCGCGCCGCGCGGTCCAAGGCAGCTCGCGCAGGTCGTCCGTGCCCTCGAACAGGATGTCGTACAGCCGGACGAAGGCGGGATAGTCGGCGAGCATCTTCGCCGACACCGTCTTCCTCCCCAGCCGCTGCTGGAGCGCGTTGAAGCTGGCCGCGCCGCCGCCCTCTTCCAGCGTCCCGCCCTGAAACTCGCCGCGCACGAGCAACTCGCCATCGACCACGCCCGGGGTGGCGAAGGCGCGCGCGACGTCGGGGAAGCTGCCCGTCACGTCGTCGCCGGTGCGGCTGTAGAGCCGGGTCTCGCCGCCGACATGCACGATCTGGACACGGATGCCGTCCCATTTCCATTCGGCGGCATAGTCGTCGAGGCTGACCCGCGCGTCCTCCAGCCCGTGCGCGAGCATGAACGGTCGGAACACGGGCACGTCCGCGGGCGTCGGCTGCGGCGCTTGCCCCTGCCCCCAGGCGAACAGCGGGGCATAGGGCGGGGCGAGCCCGTGCCACACCTCCTCCACCGCATCGACATCGAGCCCGAACGCCTGCGCCAGCCCGGTCTTGGCGAGCCGCGCGGACACGCCGACGCGCAACTCGCCCGTCGCCATCTTGAGCAGCGCAAACCGCTCCTCCGCGTCGAGCCGGTCGAGCATGGAGGCGAGCGCGCGCGGCGCATCGGAGCGGGACAGCGACAACAGCGTCTCGACCACCCCCGTCACGCTCAGCGCCGCCTCGTCGACCGGCGGCGGAACCACAGGCGCGGGCCAGAGCAGCGCCACCGTTTCCGCCGTGTCGCCGACGAAATCGCGGCTCATCCGGAACAGCACGGGATCGACCCGCTCCTCGATCAGCGCGCGGATCACGGCGGGCTTGACCCCGGGCAGGTCGAGGTCGCCGGTCAGCGCCGCCATCGCCCAGCCGCGATCGGGGTCGGGCGTGGCGCGGAGATAGTCGCCGATCAGCTTCAGCTTCGCGTTGCGCGAGCGGGTGTAGATCAGCGAATCGAGAAGCGCGGCAAAGGCGTGCATGGCGAGAGAGCTTTGGCAAAAGCGCGCGGCGGCGGCTAGGCGGGAGCGGTGCGACGCCTGCTGCTGCTCCTGCTGGTCCTGACCGGCTTTCTCCTGTTCGCCTTTGCCGAGTCGCGGCGCGACCCGGTGGTGCGCCGCGCGACGCTGGCGCTCGCCGACTGGCCGCACGGCGCGCCGCCGATCCGGGTGGCGCTGGTGAGCGACCTCCACCTCGGCAATGCGAGCACAAACGTCGCGCGGCTGACCCGAATCGCCGACCAGGTGAGCGGGGAGCGGCCGGACCTGATCCTGATCGCGGGCGACCTGGTCGCGGGCGCGCGGCAGGCTTCGCTGCCCGAACTGGCGGGGCCATTGTCGCACTTCCATGCGCGGCTCGGCATCGTGGCGGTGCCGGGCAACCATGATTGGGGCGTCGGCATCGACCCGACGCGCGAGGCGCTGCGGCGGGCGGGCATTCCCATGCTCCAGAACCAGGCGATCGCGCGAGGGCCGCTCGCGCTCGGCGGGCTGGATGACGAGGCGACCGGGCATGCGCGGCCCCGCCAGGTGCTTGCGGCGCTGGCGGGGCTGCACGGCGCGCGGGTGGTGATCGGGCACACGCCCGACGACGCGCCGTTCTTTGCGCACGGGCTGGTGCTGGCGGGGCACACGCATTGCGGGCAGGTGGTGCTGCCGTTGATCGGCGCGCCGATCGCCATGTCGCGCTATGGCGCGCGATATCGCTGCGGCGTGGTGCGGGAAGGCGAGCGCACGGTGGTGATCGGCGCGGGGACGGGGACGAGCGACGTGCCGCTGCGCTTCAACGCGCCGCCCGATTGGTGGCTGCTGACGCTGGGCCCCCGCGCGCTAGATCAGCCGCGCCGCCTCCAGCCCCAGCACCACGCCCGCGACGCCGAGCACCGCCGCGCCAGCCCAGCGTATCGGCGTTAGCGGCAGCTTGCGGTAAGCCTCCTCGCCCAGCACCGCCGCCGGAGCGAGCACCGCCAGCGCGCCCAGGGTCGCGCCCACCGCCGCGAGGGACGGCACCGGACTGCGCGCCGCCAGCGCGAACGCGACGAACTGCGTCGCGTCGCCGAACGCGAGGATGAACAGGCCGAGGAACGAGGTCGCGAACACGCCGACGCGCCATCCGGTCAGCCGGTCAGGCGTCTTTGGCCGGGTCACCATCCCGCCCGCCGCGAGCAACAGCGCGCAGGCCAGCAGTAGCAATTTGGCATTGGGGCTGAGCAGGGGCGCGGCGACCGCCCCCGCAGCGCTCGCCAGCGCATAGTCGGTCGCGAGCGCCAGCGCCGCGGCGGCGATCACGGTGCCCGGGCGGCGGTACCTGTCGGCGAGGATCGCGGCGAGCCACGGCGCGCGGTCCGCCGCTTGCGCCAGCGCCGCCGCGACCAGCGCCGCCATCAGCGCGTCCACCTAACTGGCGAGCCGCACCGAGCAGGCCGCGGCATAGGAGTGGCAGGCGGCGACATCCTGCCGCTCGCTCGCCACCGCGTCCTGCAGCACGGGCAGCCAGCTGCTGACCAGCGCGCCATGCTCGCCGCGGGCGAGCGCGGAGGCGACGAAGTGGGTGACCGTCACCGCCGGATTGAGCCCCGCGCGGTGCGCCAGCACCCGGATCGCGTCGAGATCGGGAGCGAGCTCGCGCGCGCTGCTGAACGGCGCGCGCCGGTCGAGCGCGGCGATGCGGCGGTGCAGGTCCGCCTTGATCGTGTTCAGGTCCGACGCTTGCCCCATGGCTGTTCCCCTCGGGTGAGAGGTTGCGCCGACGGCGGTGAAAGCGGGGTTAACCCGTGGCGCGGCTTGACTTCGGGCGCGCGCTGCGCCACTCGCGCCCGACTTTGTCGCGCCGGGGCTTTGCCCCGCGCTCACCTGCGTTTCACAAGGATCGGGCCCATGGCCAAGCCGACCACCGTCAAGATCAAGCTCGTCAGCTCGGCCGACACGGGCTTCTACTACGTCACCAAGAAGAACCCGCGCACCAAGACCGAGAAGCTGAGCTTCAAGAAATACGACCCGGTCGTCCGCAAGCACGTCGACTTCAAGGAAGCCAAGATCAAGTGAGGTGAGGGCGGGCTTGCCTGCCTCGGCTCCGGGTTGAGAGCTATCGGGGCTTGCGTCGTACCGGAAGACGCGCTACCTGCCGATCTGCGACAGAGATATCTATCATCTCCTACGAACGGGGCGTGCCGTGCCAGCGGTGCGCCCCGTTTTCGTTCACGTTCTCCATTCAGTTGGGGGCCGGGTGCCAGCCCGACCCCCGCCAGGTGTTAACGCCTCCTGGCCATCTCCACGATCTTGAGAACAAGCATCGTAAAGGCGATCGACGCCGAGATTACGGCGACGATGAGCGTTGCAACATTGATATCTATGGTAATCACCTCCCTTGGTGACCGTGATTGCCCGAGGGCTGGCCACCGCGAGGGAGCATGGCGGAGCGCTGGGCGAGCGGCAAGCATCTAGCCACGCCATCAGACGAACGCGGCTGAGCCGCGCTCGCTGCCCGCCGTGGCGAGTCTTTGGCTAACTTGCGCTAGCCAAAGCCGCCCGCACCGCGTCCATGAAGCGCATCAGGCTGATCGGCTTGCTCACATACGCGTCCGCCCCCGCCGCGCGGATGCGCTCCTCATCCTCGCGGCCCGCATAGGCGGTGACGGCCATAATCGGGATGCCGCGCAATGCCTCGTCGCCCTTCAGCTCGACAATCAGCTCATAGCCGGTGACGTGCGGCATCTGGATGTCCATCACGATCAGGTCCGGCTCGACGCTGCGCGCGCGCGCCACCGCCTCGCGCCCGTCGCGCACCGGCTCGGCGAGATAGTCGTGCGCGCGCAGAAGGTCGCAAAACAGCTTCAGATTGAGTTCGTTGTCCTCGACAACGAGCACTCGTTTCGCCACGTGGCTTCTCCCGACCCCATGCGACGAGTAGGCGATGCGCGGCCCCGACACAAATCCCGACGCTGACGAGCTCGCCCTGCGCGCGCTGGTGTGGACGCTCGCCGAGCCGACGCGGGCGGGGCGCTTCCTTGATCTGACCGGGCTCACCCCCGCGGATCTCAAGGCAAGGGCGGGGTCGCCCGCGGTGCTTGGCGCGGTGCTCGGCTTTCTCGAAGCAAACGAGCCCGACCTCGTTGCCTGTGCGGACGAGCTTGGGGTCGCACCGGAGGTGCTGGTGCGCGCGCGCGAGATGCTGGAGAGCCGATGAGACCGCTGCTGATCTGCGACTGCGATGAGGTGCTGCTCCACATGGTGCGGCATTTCCGCACCTGGCTGGGCGAGGCGCACGACATCCGCTTCGACATGGCGGGGGGCGACTTCGCCAATGCGATGACGCGCGCGGACGGTTCCCGCCCGAACGCGGCGGAGATGTGGGAGCTGCTCGGCCGCTTCTTCCCCGACGAGATGCACCGCCAGACGCTGGTTCCGCACGCGGCGGAGGCGCTGGAGGCGATCGGGGGCCGCGCGGACGTGGTGATCCTCACCAACATCGCCGACCAATGCCGCCTGCCCCGCCGCGACCAGCTGCTCGGCCACGGCATCGACGTGCGGGTCGAGACCAACATGGGCGGCAAGGGCGCGCCGGTGGCGAAGCTGGTCGGGGAGCATGGCAGCCCGGTGACGGTGTTCGTCGACGACCTGGCGGTCCACCACGACTCGGTCGCGCGCCATGCGCCGGGCGTGTGGCGGCTGCACATGGTGTCGGAGCCGGAGATGGCGCGCCACATGCCACCCGCGCCCGCGGCCCATGCGCGGATCGACGATTGGCAGGAGGCGCGGGCGTGGATCGAGGCGCGGTTCGCGGACGGCAGACCGGCGGACCGCTTGACCGGCGCGCCCGTGCATGGTGAGCGGGTCGCATGACCGACCGTATCGACACCGTCCTCGCCGAGCGCGGGCTGACCCTGCCCGAGCCTGCCGCGCCCGTCGCTGCCTATGTCCCTGCCGTCGAGGCGGGCGGACTGCTCCATTTGTCGGGCCAGCTGCCGTTCCGCGACGGCAAGGTGGTCACCGGAAGGCTCGGTGAAGACCTGTCACTCGAGGAGGGCCGCGCCGCCGCCGAGCTGTGCGGGCTGATGGTGGTGGCGCAGGTCAAGGCGGCGCTGGGCGGCGATCTGGCGCGGGTCGAGCGGATGGTGAAACTTGGAGTGTTCGTCAACTCCGCCGCCGCCTTCACCGACCAGCCCAAGGTCGCCAACGGCGCGTCCGAGCTGATGCAGGCGCTGTTCGGTGAGGCCGGGCGACACGCGCGCAGCGCGGTGGGCGTCGCGGCACTCCCGCTCGGCGCGGCGGTGGAGGTGGACGCGATCGTCCAGGTCCGGTGAAGCGCGGCGGCGCGACCGACACCGTTTCGGTCCGCCTCGCCGATGGCGTAGCCTCGGTTCCCGCCGCCGATTGGGATGCCTGCGCGGGTGCTGACAACCCGTTCCTGTCCCACGCCTTCCTGTCCGCGCTCGAACGCTCGGGCAGCGTCGGCGGGCGGAGCGGGTGGCAGGCGGTGCCGGTGATCGTCGACGGCGCGGACGGCCGCCCCGCCGCGATCGCCCCCGCTTATGCCAAGTCGCACAGCCAGGGCGAATATGTCTTCGATCACGGCTGGGCGGACGCATGGACGCGCGCGGGCGGAAGCTATTACCCCAAGCTGCAGATCGCGGTGCCGTTCACGCCGGTGCCCGGCCCGCGGCTGCTGCTGCGTGACCCGGAAGCCGCGCCCGCGTTGATCGCGGGGCTGGAAGTGGTGGTCGAGCAGCATGACCTATCGAGTGCCCATGCCACGTTCGTCGCGCCCGAACAGGTGCCGCTGTTCGAGGCGGCGGGCTGGCTGGTCCGCGAGGGGACGCAGTTCCACTGGGCGAACGACGGCTACGCCACGTTCGACGACTTCCTCGCCGCGCTGTCGAGCCGCAAGCGCAAGGCGATCCGCAAGGAGCGCGCGGCGGCGGTCGAGGGGCTGGAGATCGTCCACCTCACCGGCGATGCGATCGGCGAGGCGGAGTGGGACGCGTTTTGGCGCTTCTACCAGGACACCGGCAGCCGCAAATGGGGGCGGCCCTACCTCACACGCGCGTTCTTCACCGAGATCGGGCGGACTATGGGCGAGCGGGTGCTGCTGATCTTGGCGAAGCGGCGGGGCCGTCCGATCGCGGGCGCGCTCAACCTCGTCGGCGCGGACGCGCTATATGGGCGCTATTGGGGATCGACGGAGGAGGTGCCGTTCCTCCACTTCGAGCTATGCTATTATCAGGCGATCGACGCCGCGATTGCGCGGGGGCTCGCGCGGGTCGAGGCGGGGGCGCAGGGCGAGC
Source organism: uncultured Sphingomonas sp. (assembly GCA_964247225.1). Taxonomy (GTDB): domain Bacteria; phylum Pseudomonadota; class Alphaproteobacteria; order Sphingomonadales; family Sphingomonadaceae; genus Sphingomonas. Next base: position 8,955 of record CAXTTU010000094.1, read on the forward strand.
ACAAGCTCGCGCGCGGCTATGCGCCGGTCGCGACCTGGTCCGCGCACTATATCCTCGACCCGGGCTTCCGCCGCGCGGTCGCCGACTTCGTGCGGCGGGAGCGCGCGTCGGTGGAGGCGGATCAGGCGTTTCTGGGTGAGATGACGCCGTTCAAGAAGGGCGGGTAAGCCATCCCGAAACGTCCTCTTGAGCAATCTTCGTCACCCCGGCCGTGAGCCGGGGTCCCGCTTCTTCTTTCGAGCGGCTGGACAAAGCGGGACCCCGGGTCAAGCCCGGGGTGACGGTAAAGGGGGCGAGGGCATAAGTCATTTTGACAAGCTGATTCTCTCCGCTTGGGTTTGACGAGGAATTCTAATATTTTGGCGGCTTCAGCGTCGCAGGCATCACCGGCGCGGGCACCCGGTGGTCCACCCGGAACAGCGCGCTCGTGCCCTCACCGCGCCACACCGGCACCAGCCCCTGCTCCAGCGCGCGGTCGTACGGCGGCACGCGGATCAGCCACACATAGTCGAACGCATCGCGCGGGAACTCGGCGAGGCTGCGCGCGATCGGGCGCCAGAACTCGCGCGGGCATTGCGCGGCCGTCACGATCTGCGACGGGTCATGCGCGAAATGACCCGCCACGCGGTAGCGGACGGTGAGCAGCTGCGCGCCCGCCATCGACCATTGGTCGTTGGTGTACGCCTCACGCCGCACGGTAGCCAGCGCGGGGAGGTGCTCGAGCCGCGACATCTTCCACTGATTGTGACACGTCTCGCCGACGAAGCTGACCAGCCGCGCGCCCTGCGGCAGGTGATCGAGCGCGGCGAGTTGTCGCCGGTAGCTGTCGTCGAATGCGGCGAAGCTCCACGTCGTCGCCGCCATCCGCACCACCACGAACGCGAGCCCCGCCGCCGCCAGCACCGTCGCCCCACGCGGCGACAGCCCGCGCCGGGGCCGGATCGCGATTACCGCGATCGCCACCGCGAACGGGGCCAGCCGCATGTCGGCATAGGCCGAGCCGAAAACGACGCGGGGAAGAGCCAAGTAGACCAGGCACAGGAACAGCGCCGACAGCCCGAGATGCCGCGAATACTCGATCGAGGGGTCGCGAAACCCCTTGAACAGGACAAGGTACAGGATCGCGGTCGAGGCGACGTCGAAGCCGAGCCAACGGTCGCGCAGCACCATCAGCACCCAGCCGATCTTCGCGCGCCAGTTGAACCAGTCGAACGTCTGCCCGCCGACATGGTCGCCCGAGCGCCACACCGCCATCAGCAGCAGCGGGATCGCGAGCGGCAGCACACCGACGCCAGCGCGCACCCACGCCTCCGCCCAACGCCGCGCCTCCGCCTGCGACCATTCGATGCGATGACCCGGGCGTCCCGCGCCAAACGCGCGGTCGTGCTGGCGGATCATCTCGGCGGAAAAGGCGAGCACGCCCAGCACGCCCCAGCCAAAGGTGTGGCACAGCCATAGGAGGCACGACAGCGGCACGAACACGACCGCGCGGAACCCGACGCGCCCCTGCCGCGCGAGTCTGAGCCACCACGCGAACAGGTTGAGCGCCAGCGCCATCGACAGCGCGAAATTGACGAAGCCGAACTGGAACGGA
>CAXTTU010000095.1:0-10406 GCA_964247225.1 uncultured Sphingomonas sp.
CGACCTTCTGCGCGAGCCGCCGGAGCGCGGCCGCTGGCTCAGCCCGCGGCTGGTCCGCTCGCTCGAGGAAACGCTGGAGAAGCGCGAGCAGGCGCTGTTGTTCCTCAACCGCCGCGGCTACGCCCCGCTCACCCTTTGCCGGACGTGCGGGCATCGCTTCCAGTGCCCGAACTGCACCGCCTGGATGGTCGAGCACCGGCTCGTCCGCCGCCTCGCCTGCCACCATTGCGGGCACGTCCAGCCGACGCCGCGCGTCTGCCCCGAATGCGCTGGCGAGGACAGCCTCGTCCCCTGCGGCCCCGGCGTCGAACGTATCGCGGACGAGGTCGCGGCGCTGTTCCCGGAGGCGAAGACCGCGATCGTCACGTCCGACACGATCTGGTCCCCCGCCAAGGCCGCGGAGTTCGTCGGGCGGATGGACGCGGGCGACATCGACATCGTCGTCGGCACGCAGCTCGTCACCAAGGGCTATCACTTCCCCAACCTGACGCTGGTCGGCGTGGTCGATGCCGACCTCGGGCTGGAGGGCGGCGATCTGCGCGCCGCCGAGCGCACCTTTCAGCAAATCCGCCAGGTGTCGGGCCGGGCCGGGCGGGGCGAGAAGCCCGGGCGCGTGTTCATCCAGACGCACTCGCCGGGCGCGCGCGTCATGCAGGCGCTCGTCACCGGCGACGCGGATGCCTTTTACGAAGCCGAGACGCAGGCGCGGCACGAGGCGGGCGCGCCGCCGTTCGGTCGCTATGCCGCGATCATCGTCTCGTCGGAAGACCAACGCTGCGCGCACGAGATCGCGACCTTGATCGGGCGGAGCGCGCCGGAGGTGGACGGGATGCACGTCTATGGGCCCGCCCCCGCGCCCCTCGCGATGCTGCGCGGACGCCACCGTTTCCGCCTGCTCGTCCATGCCCGCCGCGCGCTCGACGTGCAGGACGTGATCCGCGACTGGCTGGGGCAACTCGAATGGTCCGCCAAGGTGCGCGTGGCGGTGGATGTGGACCCGTACAGCTTCCTGTAGCCGCTTGCCCGCCTCGGCGGCTGGCTTTACGCTTGGGTGAGCAGGAGGGGCGAATGGGGCTGAAGCGGGCGCTGCTGGCGGCGGCGGTGGGACTGGCGAGCGCGAGCGGCGCGAACGCCGCCTGGTATGAAGCCAGCTCCAAACACTTTGTCGTTTATTCGGACGACGCGCCGGACAAGCTCAAGACCTTCACCGCCAAGCTGGAACGCTATGACCGGGCGATGCGGGTGATGCGCGGCCTCGACGACCCGGCTATCAGCCCGACGCAGCGGGTCACCGTTTATGTGCTCGACGATGTCGGCGACATCGCCCGGCTGTTCGGGCGTGGCGGCAGCGGCGTCGCCGGTTTTTACAATGCGCGGGCATCGGGACCGGTCGCCTTCATCCCCCGGCATGGCGACGGCGGCGGGCAGTACGCGTTGAGTCCACAAGCGATCCTGCTCCACGAGTACGCTCACCACTTGATGTTCTCCAGTTATGGCGCGACCGTGTTTCCGCCCTGGTATGTCGAGGGCTTCGCCGAGTACAACGCCACCGCGTCTTTTGCTCCGGACGGCAGCGTCACGTTCGGCGCGGTGCCGATGTATCGGCTATGGGGCATCGCGGGCGTCGCGCCGATGTCCGCCCGGCAGCTGCTCGTCGCCGATCCCGGCCATCTCAGTCCGGAACAGCGCGAAACCATGTACGGGCGCGGCTGGCTGCTGACCCACTATCTAATGGCCGACGCGAGGCGTCGGCAGCAACTCGGCGATTACATCGGCGCGCTCAACGCCGGCAAGTCGCCTGCCGACGCTGCCGACACGCTTGACGTGAAGACACTCGACCGTCGATTGGAAGCCTATACCCACCAGAAGCTGAGCGGTTTCACCGTACCGGCGGCGAAGCTTACCATCGGCGATGTCGCACTGCGCCCGCTCGCACCGGGCGAGGCGGCGGTGATGCCGGCGCGCATCCTGTCCACGCGTGGCATCGACGCCAAGACCGCGCCGCGTGTCGTCGCGCTCGCCCGCAAGCTCGCCGCGCCGTTCCCTGTCGATTCGGCGGCGCAGAACGAGCTCGCCGAGGCGGAGCTCGATGCGGGCAACCCGGATGCGTCGCTCGCCGCCGCCGACCGCGCGCTCGCCGCCGATCCGCATTCGATGCACGCGATGGTGTATCGCGGCCTTGCGCAGCAGGCGATGGCGGCCAAGGGCGGCGCGACCGACCCGGCGCGCTGGCAAGCGGTGCGGCGCTCGTTCATCGTCGCCAACCATGCCGACCCCGATGCGCCTTACCCGATGGAGCTGAACTATGTCAGCTACATCGCGGCAGGGCAGAAGCCGACCAGGAACGCGGAGGACGGGTTGCTGACCGCCGCCTCCTTCGCGCCCTACGACGCCGATCTGGAGCTGATGGCCGCGTTCGTTCTGCTGGGGCGCAACAAGCCGGAGGAGGCCAAGGCGATGCTCAAGCCGGTGGCGTACAACCCGCACGGTGGCGCGGTCGCGGCGGTTGCCACCCAGGTCCTCGCGAAGCTGGATGCCGGTGACAAGGCCGGCGCACTGGCGCTGATCTCGCCCAAGCAGGACTCCGCCGACAAGTCCGCGGCGTCGGCGAACTGAGGCCCCGATCGGGCTAGGTCAGCCCGCCCGCTCGGCCAGCACCGTCAGCCCGGTCGCGGACACCTCAGCAAAGCCGCCCTCGATCGAAACCGTCTCCGGCACCGCGCCCGGCGAGCGGTATACCTGAAGCTCGCCGTCGCGGATCGTCGACATGACCGGCGCGTGGCCTTCGAGAACGCCGAAGTCGCCCTCGGTGCCGGGAACGACGACCATGTGAACCTCCTCCGAGCGAAGCAGGCGTTCGGGGGTGACGAGTTCGAAATGGAGCATGGGGACCTACAATTTCAGAAAGGCTAACAGCAACCCTGCGATAGTAACTTGAGAGCTTACTACCCAAATAATTGTTTGGTGGCGCGCGCGCTCAAGTTCCGTCCTAACCTGCTCGATCTTTGTCTCCAAACCAGCTCGAACCTGCTCTATATCGGCTTTCAAGCTCGTACGGGACTGCTCAATCTCGCTCTTCAGTCCGGTTCGGGACTGTTCGATCTTAGCTTCGAGCCCAGCCCTCGCCAAGTCAAGATCACCCTTGGTCGCGCTCGACTCAGCGACCGCCCGTCCGATCGCCGCCGCGATCGCCTCTGCCTGGTCGGACGGCAGCTTCGCGGCGCGCAACTCGCGGGCGATCGAGAGCGTGTCGATGTTCACGCTCCCGATCTAACGCGAGACTTCCAACAAGTCGATCACGCTTCCTGCGCCAGCTTCTCCGCCTTGGCGATCGCCTCGTCGATGCCGCCGACCATGTAGAAAGCACTCTCGGGCAGATGGTCGTACTCGCCGTTCACCACCGCCTTGAACGAGCGCACCGTGTCCTCGATCGCGACGAACTTGCCCGCGATGCCGGTGAACACCTCCGCCACATGGAACGGCTGCGACAGGAAGCGCTGGATTTTGCGCGCACGCGACACGGTGAGCTTGTCCTCTTCGGAGAGCTCATCCATCCCGAGGATCGCGATGATGTCCTGCAGCGACTTGTACTTCTGCAACGTCTCCTGGACCGCGCGCGCGGTCTCGTAATGCTCCTGGCCGACGACCGAAGGGGTCAGCACGCGGCTGGTCGAGTCGAGCGGGTCGACCGCCGGGTAGATGCCCAGCTCCGAGATCGCGCGGTTGAGCACCGTCGTCGCGTCCAGATGGGCGAACGACGTCGCCGGTGCCGGGTCGGTCAGGTCGTCCGCGGGGACGTAGATCGCCTGCACCGAGGTGATCGAGCCCTTGTTGGTCGAGGTGATCCGCTCCTGTAGCGCGCCCATGTCGGTCGACAGCGTCGGCTGATAGCCCACCGCCGACGGGATACGCCCGAGCAGCGCCGACACTTCCGACCCCGCCTGGGTGAAGCGGAAGATGTTATCGACGAAGAACAACACGTCCTGCCCTTCCTGGTCGCGGAAATATTCGGCGATGGTGAGGCCCGACAGCGCCACCCGCGCGCGCGCGCCCGGCGGCTCGTTCATCTGGCCGAACACCAGCGCGACCTTGGAGCCCTCGGGCGTCGGGTTGCCGTCCGCATCCTTGGCGATCACGCCCGCGTCGAGGAACTCGTGGTAGAGGTCGTTGCCCTCGCGCGTCCGCTCGCCGACGCCCGCGAAAACGGAGGTGCCGCCATGCCCCTTGGCGATGTTGTTGATCAGCTCCTGGATCAGCACCGTCTTGCCGACGCCCGCGCCGCCGAACAGGCCGATCTTGCCGCCCTTGGCGTAAGGCGCGAGCAGGTCGATGACCTTGATGCCGGTGACGAGGATCGCAGTCTCGGTCGACTGGTCGACGAACAGCGGCGCGCTGGCATGGATCGGCGCGGTACGCTCATGCCCGACGGGGCCGCGCTCGTCGATCGGCTCGCCGATGACGTTGAGGATGCGGCCCAGCGTCATCGGGCCGACCGGCACCGAGATCTGGCTGCCGGTGTCCGTCACCGTCTGCCCGCGCGTGAGCCCGTCGGTCGCGTCCATCGCTATGGTGCGGACGGTGTTCTCGCCCAGATGCTGCGCGACCTCGAGCACGAGGCGGCTGCCGTTGTTGCTCGTCTCCAGCGCCGACAGGATGGCGGGGAGCTGATTGTCGAAATGCACGTCGACCACCGCGCCGATGATCTGCGAGATGCGGCCGACATTGTTGGAGGTGCCCGTGGTCTGGGTCGGGCGGTCTAGGACGGTGGCCATGATGGTTCCTTATATTCCGGTCAGTTCAACACGCACTCGCCGTGCGCCACAATGTCGTCATGCATTCGATCCGGGGCCAGATCGAGCTCGCCGGGCCAAGTCACCGCACCCATCTCCACCAGTGCACCGGCAAATTGGGCAGGATCAATAAGGTGCTCGAACACACCATGGAAGAACCCGGGCTCGAACCGGACGAGCCCCTCGACCCCGTCCAGAAATTTCACCCGCATTGCTCGCTCGCCCACGAACTGCATGTCGGTAATCCGCCAAGGCGCGCCGCTTTGAAGCGGAGGCATTACGGCAGGGGAGCAATCCTCCCGGTGGGCCGGCCGGCGCTCGCCGCCTGCCATGCTTCCAAAAGCTCCGCCTGGTGCTCTCGCGTCCATTCAAGCACCATAGCCTGGGCGCGCTTCGGAAGCGAACCCTTCAGGACGCCGATGGCCTGAATATCGATCTGCGCTTCGTGCTCCGCGTAGCGAACGTGAAAATGCGGTGGTGGATGATCTTTCCAGTATATCTGGATGACCAGCCCGTAGAAGATGGAGAGCGTCGGCATGCACGGACTTAGAGCGCCTCCGCGCCCGAAATGATCTCCACCAGCTCGGTCGTGATCGCGGCCTGGCGGGCGCGGTTGTATTGGATCGACAGGCGCTTGATGAGGTCGCCCGCGTTGCGGGTCGCGTTGTCCATCGCGGTCATCTTGCTGCCCTGTTCGGACGCTGCGTTCTCGCGCATCGCGCGGAACAGCTGTACCGCGACGTTGCGGGGAAGCAGGTCGGCGAGGATCGCGGCCTCGTCCGGCTCATACCCGACCGCGGCGAGCGTCTGCCCGGATAGCCCCACCGCGCGCGCGCCCTCCGAGTGCGTGGCCACGTCCTGCGCGACGGGCGACACGCCGGTCGCGACCGGGATGATCTGCTGCTCGGTCGGCTCCTGCGTCAGGACCGACTTGAAGTGTGAATAGAACAGGTGCGCCACGTCGAACTCGCCCGCCTCGAACCGGCGGATGAGGTCGTCGGCATAACCGTGCGCGTCGGCGAAGCTGAGCTTGCCGAGGTCGCCCGGCTCGATCGAGTGTTTGAGGTCGGCCCGGTACAGCCGCGCCAGCACCGCGCGCCCCTTGCGGCCGATGGTGTAAAAATGGACGGTCTTGCCCGCCGCGCGCAACTCGTCCGCGCGGCGGCGCGCGAGGCGGGCGATGTTGGTGTTGAACGCGCCCGCTAGGCCGCGGTCGGAGGTGGCGACCACGAACAGATGCACCTGGTCGCGCCCGGTGCCCGACAACAGCCGCGGCGTTCCCTCCCCGATCGTCACCTTGGATGCGAGGCTGGCGACCACCGCCTCCAGCCGCTCGGCATAGGGCCGCCCCGCCTCCGCCGCCTCCTGCGCGCGGCGCAGCTTGGCGGCGGCGACCATCTTCATCGCCTTGGTGATCTTCTGCGTCGACTTCACCGAGCCGATGCGGATCTTGAGGGCTTTAAGGGATGCCATCTCTACTTTCGACTCGCGTTCTGTCTGCGATTCCACTTGATGTTTTCGGAAGGACCCATCTTTTTGTAAAAATAGATACCAGCCGCAACGCCACCGACCGCGCCTAATATGAAGCCGAACATCCCATCTATTAGAGCGCCAAGACCCCAAAGTATCGCAAGCACGATGACACCAGCAACGGTGGCGACCTGCGCATTGCCATTCTCATACACGATCTCCGCCCCACATCCTCGGCATACCGTTGCCCCATGTTTGATGTCATCGGTGCGGCAATGCGGACACTCCATCAACGTCGTCATCTTCAGCCCCCATCACATGACAACTATGCAAACGTCTTCGCGAACTGGTCGAGCGCGCCCTTGAGCTTGCCCTTCGCCTCGTCGCCCAGATCGCGCGTCGTGCGGATCATCTCCAGCACGCCGCCATGGTTCGCGCGCAGGTCGGCGAGCATCGCCGCCTCGAACCGGGTCACGTCGCTCACCGGCACGTTATCGAGATAGCCGCTTGTACCCGCAAAGATCGACGCGGTCTGTTCCTCGAACGGCATGGGCGAGAACTGCGCCTGCTTCAACAGCTCGGTCAGCCGCGCGCCGCGGTTGAGCAGTCGCTGCGTCGAGGCGTCGAGGTCCGAGCCGAACTGCGCGAATGCGGCCATCTCGCGATACTGCGCGAGTTCCAGCTTGATCGAGCCCGACACCTTCTTCATCGCCTTGGTCTGCGCGGCCGAGCCGACGCGCGACACGGACAGGCCGACATTGATCGCCGGGCGGATGCCGGCGAAGAACAGGTCGGTCTCAAGGAAGATCTGACCGTCGGTGATCGAGATGACGTTGGTCGGGATATAGGCCGACACGTCGCCCGCCTGCGTTTCGATGATCGGCAGCGCGGTTAGCGAGCCGCCGCCGTTGACGTCCGACATCTTCGCCGCGCGCTCCAGCAGCCGCGAATGGAGATAGAACACGTCGCCGGGATACGCCTCGCGGCCCGGCGGACGGCGGAGCAGCAGGGACATCTGCCGATACGCGACCGCCTGCTTCGACAGGTCGTCATACACGATCAGCGCGTGCATCCCGTTGTCGCGGAAATACTCGCCCATCGCGCAGCCGGTATAGGGTGCGAGGAACTGGAGCGGCGCGGGATCGGACGCGGTCGCGGCGATGACGATGGAATATTCCATCGCACCGCGCTCGGTCAGCGTGCGGACGAGCTGCGCCACCGTGGAGCGCTTCTGGCCGATCGCGACATAGACGCAGTAGAGCTTCTTCTTCTCGTCGGTCCCGGCGTTAACGCCGCGCTGGTTGATGAACGCGTCGATCGCGACCGCGCTCTTGCCCGTCTGGCGGTCGCCAATGATCAGCTCGCGCTGGCCGCGGCCGACGGGGACGAGCGCATCAATGGCTTTCAGGCCCGATTGCATCGGCTCGCTGACCGACTGGCGCGGGATGATGCCGGGCGCCTTGACCTCGACGCGGCTGCGCTTCTCGGCGACGATCGGGCCCTTGCCGTCGATCGGATTGCCGAGCCCGTCGACCACGCGGCCGAGCAAGCCGCGCCCAACCGGCACGTCAACGATCGTACCCGTGCGCTTGACGGTGTCGCCCTCGCGGATCTCCGCGTCCGAGCCGAAGATCACGACGCCGACGTTATCGGCTTCGAGGTTGAGCGCCATACCCTGCACGCCGTTGGCGAACTCGACCATCTCGCCCGCCTGGACGTTGTCGAGGCCATAGATGCGCGCGATGCCGTCACCGACGCTCAGCACCTGCCCGGTCTCGGAGACCTCGGCCTCGTTCCCGAAATTGGCGATCTGGTCGCGGATGACCTGCGAGATTTCTGCGGCGCGGATATCCATCAGTTACCTTTCATCGCGTGCGCGAGAGCATTGAGACGAGTGCGGATCGAGCTGTCGATCATCTGCGATCCGATGCGGACGACCAGCCCGCCGAGCAGCGCGGGATCGACCGCCAGATCGACGGAAACTTCGCGGCCGACACGTTGGCGCAGCTGATGCTTGAGCGCCTCGACCTGATCGGGGGAAAGCGGGTGCGCGGAGGTCACCTCGGCATTGACCTCGCCGCGCCAGCGCGAGGCGAGCAGGCGGAACGCGCGGATGATCTGCGGCAGCTGGCCGAGCCGGCGATTCTCCGCCAGCACGCCAAGGAAATTGCGCGTGATCGCATCGACGCCGAGCTTGTCGCCCACCGCCGCGATCACGCCGCGCGCGGTCGGGCGGTCGATGATCGGGCTGCCGATCAAACGGCGGAAATCGTCCGACTGGGTCAGCGCGTCGCGGATCGCGGCAAGGCTGCGCTCGACCGCGTCGATCGCGCGGCGACCCTCAGCCAGTTCGAACAGCGCGGTGGCGTAGCGCCCGCCCAGACTCGCCTGGATGCCCGCGCCCTGCCCCGCGCCGTTCGCAGTGGCCGTATTCGCGGCGATGGTGTTCCCGGCGGAAGTCGCCACGCGTCAAAGTCCCCAAAACGGTGCGCCCAAGCGGCGAAGGGCGCGAGAACCGCACCTCCATCGGGCTGGCGGGCGGCTAGCATGGGGGTGCGCCGGTTGCAACCCGCGACCGACCGTGGCGAAGAGCGGGCCGCGGCGACCGGAGCCGCCGCGACCTGCTTTGCGCTTATTGCGGGGTGGACTGACCGCCGCTGCTGCTGCCCATCGAACCGCCGGTCGAGCCCGAACCCGAGCCCGAGCCGCCGCCCGACATCGCGCGATGCGCATGGTGCCGGTGGCGACGGTGCATGCGATGGTGCTTGCGATGGTGCCGCATGTGATGACCGCCCGAGCTCATGCCGCCGCTCGACATCGAGCCGTCGGAGCCCGAACCGCCCGACATCGAGCCGCCGGACTGGCCCGAGCCGCTCGACATCGAGCCGCCCGACTGGCCCGAACCGCCCATCGAACCGCCGGACGACATCGAGCCGCTCGACTGGCCCGAACCGCCCATCGAGCCCGATCCGCGGCTGCCGCTTTGCGCGCCGGCGGCGGTGGCCATCGCCGCGCAGGCGACCGACATGGCGAGAATGGTGATACGCTTCATGATGTTCCTCTCCCTAGTTAGGGATGAAACGCATCCACCTTTCAGGGCCTCGTCACCCTAATGCAGGTCAGCGCAACCGAATAAATCAGGTCACGCGTACGGTCTCGCGGTTTGACCGCAAGCGGTGGGATGCGCCCCGCCCCAACCCCCGATAGATTGCTCACATGAGCAGCATCGACTTCGACCAGGCATGGGCCGCTTTCGCCGCAAGAGACCGCGCCGCCGATGGCGCATTCGTCGTGTCCGTGGCCACCACCGGCATCTATTGCCGCCCGAGCTGCCCCGCGCGGCGGCCCCGGCGCGCGCATGTCGCGTTCCACCCCTCGCCCGCCGAGGCCGAGGCGGCGGGTTACCGCGCGTGCCTGCGGTGCCGCCCGAACGAGGCGACGCGTGACGGCCAAGCGGTCGCGGCGGCGCGCGCGTTGATCGACGCGGCGGAGGAACCCGTCGCGCTCGAACGGCTCGCCGCGCAGGTCGGCTATGCGCCGCATCACTTCCATCGCCTGTTCCGCCGCGAAACCGGCGTCACTCCCGCCGCCTATGCCCGCGCGCGCCGGACGGAGCGCGCCGCCGCCGCGCTCGGCAAAGCGCAAAGCGTCACGGAAGCGGTGTACGAGGCGGGCTACCTCGCGCCGAGCCGCTTCTACGCGGAGATGACGCCCCGGCTGGGCATGGCCCCCGGCGCATGGCGACGCGGCGGCGCGGGCACGACGATCCGCTGGACGGTGGCCGGCACCAGCCTCGGCCCGCTGCTCGTCGCCGCGACGGACAAGGGCTATGCGCGCATCGCGTTCGACGAGGCCGAGGCCGACCTCCGCCAGCGCTTTCCGAACGCGACGCTGGTCCCCGGCGACGCCGCGCTCGCCGCGCCGGTGGTGGCGGCGGTCGAACATCCTGAACGCACCCACACGGTCCCCCTCGATGCCGGCGGCACCGCGTTTCAGCAGGCGGTCTGGCGCGCGCTGGCGGCGATCCCGCCGGGCGGGACGCTGAGCTATGCCGAGCTCGCCGCGGCCGCGGGCCGTCCCGCCGCGTCCCGCGCCGCGGGAAGCGCCTGCGCCGCCAACCCGCTCGCGGTCGTGGTCCCCTGCCAC
>CAXTTU010000096.1:0-10382 GCA_964247225.1 uncultured Sphingomonas sp.
GGTCAGCAGTGCAGTCCCGGCCGGGCCACCGCCGACGACCAGCATCCCCGCGACGCGCAGCGCGGCGCGCGCGGGCAAGCGGCGACCGAGCCGCGCGCAGACGCCGCGCAGCGTCTCGGCAATCGCGGTCGCATCCTCCGGCGTGGTCGCGTCGGTGATCGGCAGCGAGAGCATCCGCCCCGCGATCTCGTCCGAAACCGGCGTGTCGTCGATCAGCGCGTTGGCCTGCATCCATGGCTGTTGCCCCAGATGCGGGCTGAAATAGCGCCCGGTGCCGATGCCACGCGCGTCGAGCGCCGCCGCCACCTCGTCGCGCCGCGCCGCCAGCCGGGGCGGGAGCAGCACGGGCATGAACTGCATCGCCCGCCGCCGGCCCATAACGGCCTGCAGCCCGAAGCCGTCGCCGAGCGCCGCGCGATACGCCGCCTCCGCCGCTGCGCGCCGCTCGCATATCGCGTCGAGCTCGGCGAGCTTGAGCCGGGCGGTGGCGGCAGGGATCTCGGCGAGCTTGGCGTTGAGCCCCGGCAATGTCGCGCTGCGCTGCCCCTCGAAGCCGAACCCGGCCATCGCGCGCAGCGTCTCGATCAGCGCCGCGTCACCCGAATGGATCAGCCCGCCCTCACCGACCGCAAAGGTCTTGGTGGCGTGCATCGAATATACGACCGCAAATGGCGCGCGCGCGCCGAACGCCTCGCCCTCCTCGTCGAGCGTCCCGAGCGAGGAAGCGGCGTCCACCACCACGCCCACGCCATGGCGCGCGGAGAGCCAGGCATAGCGCTCCAGGTCGATCGCCGCGCCGAACGCGGCATAAGGCACCAGCACCCGCACGCGCGCGCCATGCCGGGCCAGCAAACGCTCTTCCGCATCCGGGCACATCGCCCAGCTGTCCGCATCCACGTCCGCCACCAGCGGCGTCAGCCCCGCCCACCATGCCGCCTGCGCGGTCGCGGCAAAGGTGAGCGCGGGCACCATTGCCAGGCTCCCCGGTGCGACATCCGCGCCCGCCGCATGGCGGATCGCAAGCATCAGCCCCAACGTCGCGTTGGCGACGCCCAGACTTGCGCCCGCGCCGGCGAACAGCTGGTTCGTCACCTCCGCCTCGAACGCGCGCAGCTCCGGGCCGTTGTTCGAATAGGTGCCCGATGCCTCGATGCGGGCGAGCACATCCGGGTGCTCCGACAGACGCGGCGGGTTGGGGGCGATCAGCGGGTAACGGCGCATGGGGTCCTCACATCCCGCGCCCATGCCCGGACGCCTGCTAAGTTACCGTTACCAGCGCCGAGGGTTGCGCCGCCCCGCCGGGAAGCTAGAGCAGCCGCGTCTCAAGGAGAGAACATGGCCAGCGACACCGCACGCGCCAATCTGAAGCCGTTGTCGTTGCATGTGCCGGAACCGCGCTTTCGCCCCGGCGACCCGGTCGACTTCGCCGAGGTCGAGGTGCCGCCCGCCGGGGACGCGCGCCGCCCCGACACCGCCGCCCCCGCGCGCGAGTTCACGGATCTTGCTTATGCGCTTATCCGCGTGCTCGACGAGGAGGGGCAGGCGGTCGGCCCGTGGGATCCGCGGCTCAGCCCTGAGATGCTGCGCCGCATGTTGCGCAGCATGGCGCTGGTCCGCGCGTTTGACGAGCGGATGTTTCGCGCCCAGCGGCAGGGCAAGACCAGCTTCTACATGAAGTGCACGGGCGAGGAAGCGGTCGCTGTCCCGGCCACCTTCGCGCTGGACCGGGACGACATGTGCTTCCCGTCATACCGGCAGCAGGGCATCCTGATCGCGCGCGATTACCCGCTCGTCGAGATGATGAACCAGATCTACTCGAACCGGGGCGACAAGCTGCAGGGCAAGCAGCTGCCGATCATGTATTCGGCCAAGGAGCACGGCTTCTTCTCGATCTCGGGCAACCTCACCACGCAATATCCGCAGGCGGTCGGCTGGGCGATGGCGTCCGCGGCCAAGGGCGACACGCGCATCGCGGCGACCTGGTGCGGCGAGGGCTCGACGGCGGAAGGCGATTTCCACTCCGCCTGCACCTTCGCGAGCGTCTACCGCGCGCCGGTGATCCTCAATGTCGTCAACAATCAGTGGGCGATCTCCAGCTTCTCGGGCTTTGCCGGGGCGGAGGCGACGACGTTCGCCGCGCGGGGCGTCGGCTATGGCATCGCCGGGTTGAGGGTAGACGGCAACGACGCGCTCGCCGTTTATGCCGCGACGCTATGGGCGGCCGAGCGCGCGCGGGCGGGGGACGGGCCGACGCTGATCGAGCATTTCACCTATCGCGCGGAGGGGCACTCGACCTCCGACGACCCGACGCAATATCGCTCGGCGGGGGAACCCAATGCCTGGCCGCTTGGCGACCCGATCCGGCGGTTGAAGGATCACCTGATTGCGATCGGCGAGTGGGACGAAGACCGCCACGCCGCGCAGGACAAGGAACTGGCCGAACAGGTCCGCGCCGCGCAGAAGGCGGCGGAGCTCAACGGCATTCTCGGCCACGGGATGCTGCAACCGCTCGACACGTTGTTCGACGGCGTGTTCGAGGAGATGCCGTGGCACCTGCGCGAGCAGCAGGCGCAGATGCTGGCCGAGGAGGCCGCCAGCGGACGGCCATGGGACCGCAAATGACCGACACCGTCGAGGGCGAAGCGCCCGCCACCACGCGCATGAACATGATCCAGGCGATCAACTCCGCGCTCGAGGTCGCGATGGCGCGCGACGCGGACGTGATCGTGATGGGGGAGGATGTCGGCTATTTCGGCGGCGTGTTCCGCGCCACCGCGGGCCTGCAGGCGAAGTTCGGCAAGCGCCGGGTGTTCGACACGCCGATCACCGAGATCGGCATCATCGGCGTGTCGATCGGCATGGGCGCCTATGGCCTGCGCCCGGTGCCCGAGATCCAGTTCGCCGATTATATCTACCCCGCGCTCGATCAGCTGGTCAGCGAGGCGGCGCGGCTGCGATACCGCTCGGCGGGCGAGTTCACCGCGCCGATCACCGTTCGCTCGCCGTTCGGCGGCGGCATCTTCGGCGGGCAGACGCATTCGCAAAGCCCCGAGGGCATCTTCACGCATGTGAGCGGGATCAAGACCGTGATCCCCTCGACGCCTTATGACGCCAAGGGACTGCTGATCGCCGCTATCGAGGACAACGATCCCGTCCTCTTCTTCGAGCCCAAGCGCATCTACAACGGCCCGTTCAACGGCCATTGGGACCGCCCGGCGGAGAACTGGTCGAAGCACCCCGCGGGCGAGGTGCCGACCGGATACTACCGTATCCCGCTGGGCACCGCCGAGGTGGTGCGGGAGGGCGAAGCGGTGACGATCCTCGCTTACGGCACGATGGTGCATGTCTGCGCGGCGGTGGTCGCCGAGGCGGGTGTGGATGCGGAGATCATCGATCTGCGCACGCTCGTCCCGCTCGACATCGAGGCGATCGAGGCGTCGGTCAGGAAGACCGGTCGCTGCATGATCGTCCATGAGGCGACGCGCACCGGCGGGTTCGGGGCGGAGCTGTCAGCGCTGGTACAGGAGCGATGCTTCTACCATCTCGAAGCGCCGATCGAGCGGGTGACGGGCTTCGACACGCCGTACCCGCACAGCCTGGAGTGGGCGTACTTCCCCGGCCCGGTCAGGATCGGCGAGGCGCTCAAGAAACTGCTGAAGGACTGAAATGGCGCGCTTCACGTTCAAGCTGCCCGACATCGGCGAGGGAATCTCGGAGGCGGAGATCGTCGCCTGGCACGTCGCGATCGGCGACCGGGTCGAGGAGGACCAGCCGCTCGCCGACATGATGACCGACAAGGCGACGGTGGAGATGGAGTCGCCGGTCGCGGGCACCGTACTGGAACTCGCGGGCGAGGTCGGCGAGCAGGTCGCGATCGGCTCCGCGCTGGTGGTGATCGAGACGGGCGAGGAGCGCGGCGACGCCGCTTCCGAGCCGGGCGAGGCGGACGCAGTGCCTGCGCCGGAAACGCCGTCGCAGGCGGAGACCGCCGAGCAGTACGAGGCCGAGAACCCCGGCGTGGAGGAGGTCGCGCCGCCGGTGATGACGACCCCCGCGCGCGCCGAGTCGACGATGCCGGGGACACGGTGGGGGATGGGCGAGCCTGCGCCGATCCTCCCCGTTCACGGGGAGGGGGACCGCCGGGCGCAGCCCGGTGGTGGAGGGGCGGTTGCCCCGCGCGATGCGTCCTCGGAGAACCCCCTCCACCATCGGCCCAAGAAGGCCGATGGTCCCCCTCCCCGTGCCGGGGAGGAGCTGAAAGTCCTCGCCTCCCCCGCCGTCCGCGCGCGGGCGCGCGACCTCGGCATCGACCTTGCTCAGGTGAAGCCCGCCGAGGGCGACCGGCTCCGCCATGCCGACCTCGACGCCTATCTCCGCTATGGCACCGCGCAGGGCTATGCTTCCCCGGGCGCAAGCCAAGCGCGCGCGGACGTGCCCGTCAAGGTGATCGGGATGCGCCGCCGTATTGCCGAGAACATGGCCGCCTCCAAGCGCGCGATCCCGCACTTCACCTATGTCGACGAGATCGACGTGACCGAGCTGGAACGGGTGCGCGGCGACCTAAATGCCAACCGCGGCAAGCGGCCCAAGCTGACGGTGCTGCCATTCATCATCGTCGCGATCTGCCGCGCGCTGCCCGACTTTCCGATGCTCAACGCGCGCTATGACGACGAGGCGGGGGTGGTGACGCGCCACGGCCGCGTGCATCTCGGGGTCGCGACGCAGACCGACGCGGGGCTGATGGTGCCCGTCATCCGCGACGCGCAGGATTGCAATGTGTGGCAACTCGCCACCGAGATCACCCGCCTCGCCGACGCCGCGCGGACCGGCAAGGCGAAGTCGGAGGAGCTGAGCGGCTCGACGCTGACCGTCACCTCGCTCGGCCCGCTGGGCGGCATCGCGACCACCCCGGTGATCAATCGCCCCGAGGTGGCGATCATCGGCCCCAACAAGATCGTCGAACGCCCAGTCGTTGACGGTGACGACATCCGCCGCGCCAAGCTCATGAACCTGTCGATCAGCTGCGACCACCGCGTCGTCGACGGCTGGGACGCGGCAAGCTATGTGCAGGCGGTGAAGCGCTATCTGGAAACGCCGGTGCTGCTGTTCGCGGAGTAGAAAGAGAAAGCTCCGTTCCGGAGCAAACGGCAATGTTCGCTCGCCCGGGGCGGTGTTCCGGGGCAAGGTGCTCCCTCAGTTCGGAGGGGCAACATGCGACCGTTCACGCGTTCAATCATTGAGCTGTTCGATGGCAAACGTCGCTACCTGATCCCGCTGTACCAGCGTCAATATGCGTGGCGCGTCCACCCGCAGCTCGAGCTGTTGTGGGAAGACATCGAACGCGCGGCGGAGCGGATGGAGGCGGGCGGGGCCGGGCACGCCGCGCATTTCATGGGCGCGATCGTCATCGGTCTCGTGCCGACGTTCGGGCGCGCGGTTCAGGCGTTCGAGGTGATCGACGGCCAGCAACGCTTGACCACCTTTCAGCTGCTGCTGGCAGCGTTCCGCGACGTCGCGCACGCGCAAGGGTCCGAATATGCGAGCGAGATCGACAAATACCTGTTCAACGACGGCGTCATGGAGGACGCCGCGGTCGAGCGGTTCAAACTATGGCCGTCGCGCGTGGATAGACCGGCTTTCGGTGCGATCGTCACCGCGGCGCAGCCGGACCCTGCCGACTTCGACGAGAACGGCTTTGTGCTGCTCGCCGCCGCCGCGCACGCCTTCTTCAAAAACCGGATCGAGAAACGCGTGGTGGTGAACGGCGTGCTCGACCGGGTCCGCATCGAAAAGCTGTTCGAGGCGTTGCGCGCCGGGCTGGCCGTGGTCTCGATCGAACTGGAGGGCGGCGACGATCCGCAAACGATTTTCGAGACGTTGAACAGCCGTGGCATCGAGCTGTCCGCCGCCGACCTAATGAGGAACTTCATTTTCCAGCGCGCGAAGGGCCTGGGTCAGGAAGCTGGCTCGCTCAAGGTCGACGCGCTGTACGAGAATTACTGGCTGCCGCTCGACAAGGTTTTCTGGAAGATCGAGGACACCCGCGGACGCCAGACCAAGCCGAGGCTGGACTGGCTGCTGGTCGATCATCTGGCGATGAAACGGGCCGCGCTGATCTCGGTCGACAATCTGTTCGAGAGCTACCGCCGCTGGATCCTGAACGACAAGCCGTTTGCGAGCGCCGAGGAAGAACTCCGGTCGATCGAGGCCAGCGCCGCTGTCCACAAGCGCCTGGTCGAGCAGAACCCGGACGATCCGCTGGGCGAGTTCGGAAGATTCGCGCGCGCGTTGGATGTATCGACGGCCATGCCGCTCATCCTGTTCCTGGTCGCCGAGGCGAAGGTCGCCGAACCCGACCTGTCCGTCATGGTGAAGCTCATCCAGTCGTACATCGTGCGGCGCAACATCTGCGGCTTGCCGACCGGAAGCTACAATCGTTTCTTTATCGACATCGTCGCGGCTCTTCGTCAGCAGGCGACCCCCGATGTCGATGCCTTGCGGACCGCAATGTCGGCCAGCCAGGCGGACATCTCCCGCTGGCCCAGTGATGAGAACTGGAAGCGGGAGTGGCTGGGACGCGACCAGTACAAGTCCGCGCGACAACCACGGCTTCGCTTCATTCTGGAGGCGATCGAGCATGAGCGACGCGCCGGCGAGGGCGAGGTCGTGCAGATCAAATCCGACCTGACCGTGGAGCATATCATGCCGCAGAAGTGGCGGGAGCATTGGCCGGTGCCGGGCTTCGATCACGTCGCGGTCGGCGAGATCGACGTCGACCAGATGATGCGCGAGAATGTGCGGCAGGAGGCGATCAACAAGATGGGTAACCTCACCTTGCTGACGCAGAAACTGAACACCAGCGTGTCCAATGGTCCGTTCGCAACCAAATTGCCCGCGGTTAAAGCGCACGCTGCGCTGACCATCAATCGGGACCTGCACGCCTATGATCGTTGGGACGAGGAGACCATCCTTAAGCGGGGCCAGTCGCTGTTCGAACTGGCGCGGCGTATCTGGCCGGGACCAAGCGAGACTTCGGCACCGGCGAGCTGATCACCGCCGCTTCTGCAACCCGCCCGCTATCCGCCGCGCCAGCGCGCGCGGCAGGAACCGCACCCCGCCCGCGCCGATGGCGTTCGCCGCGCCCGATACCTTGACGGCGCGGTTCGCCTTCAGCGCCGCGAGCCCGTCGCGGACCACCGCGTCGGCGTCGCCCGCCAGCCGTTCGAACAGCGCCATGTCGCTCATCCCCGCCAGCGCCGCAAACTCGGTGCGGGTCGGGCCGGGGCAGAGCGCGGCGACGTGGACGCCGGTGCCGCGCACCTCCTCATGCAGCGCTTCGGAGAAGCTCAGCACGAACGCCTTGCTCGCGTAATAGGTCGCCATCCACGGGCCGGGTTGAAACGCGGCGGTGGAGGCGATGTTGAGAATGCCGCCTCGCCCTAGCGCGACCATGCCGGGCAACACCGCGTGCGCGAGCGCGACCAGCGCGCGGCAGTTGAGGTCTACCATGCCGATCTGCGTCGCGGCATCGGCCTCGGCGAACGCGCCGCGGGTGCCAAAGCCCGCATTGTTGATCAGCGTGTCGATCGTCAGCCCGCGTGCCGTGACCGCGCGCATCACCGCCGCCGGACCGTCCGGGGCAGCGAGGTCGGTCGCGATCACCTCGACCGCAACGCCGTGCTTCGCGACCAGCTCGGCACGCAATGCCTCCAGTCGGTCGGCGCGGCGCGCGGTGAGGATCAGTGCCTGTCGCTCCGCCGCCAGCGCCCGCGCGAAACCCTCGCCCAGCCCCGACGACGCGCCGGTGATTAATGCAGCACCCATGCCGTCCTCCTCAATGCGCCATGTGCATCGCGTCGTCCCCGCCCGCGCGCACGTCGAGCACCGGCGCGGGATGCGGGACCGAGTGCCAGGCCTGCCCGGACGCGGGGATCGTGGTCCAGCGCGTCTCGCCGCGCTCGCAGCGTTGGACGGTCGGGAAGTAGAGCGGGCCGGTGGCGGCGGGAAGCTTCACCATCACCCCGAACTGGTCGAACTCGTCATCGCCAAGCCGCCCGGTCCAGGTGACCGCGACCACCCGCTCGCGCACCGGCTTGCCTTCGTTCATCACTGGCATCGCCAGCGGCGCGCGCTCGACCGCCAGCGTCCAACCGGGCTTGGGCTGCGGCTTGGCGACCACGACCGAGGTGGGCAGCTCGACGCGGAGCGCCACCGTCGCGCTCCCGTCACATCCGTGCGACACGCGGAAGAACGCAGCGTGATAGCTGCCCGCGGGCGCGCTGGGCTCGGCCAGGACGATGTGCGCCGCCGCACTGCCTGCAAGCAGGAGGAGGGCAGGCGGCGCGACGAGGCGCAACAAGTGGATCGCGGCTTCGCGCATGGGGCACTCCTGCTATGGGCCGGCGCTATAGGCGGGCGATCGCGACGGGAGAAGCGGACATGGCCGGATTGTGGTTCGAGGAGTTCGAAGTCGGGCGGCGCTTCCGGCATGAGGTGCGGCGGACGGTGCTCGAATCGGACAACATGCTGTTCTCCGCGCTGACCTATAATCCGGCGGCGCTGCACATCGACCATGCCTATGCGGCGACCACCGAGTTCGGGCGGCCGCTGATCAACTCGCTCTTCACGTTGGGGCTGGTGATCGGCTTGTCGGTGCAGGATACCACGTTCGGGACGCTAGTCGCGCAGCTCGGCATTGGCGAGACGGTGTTCCCCAAGCCGGTGTTCTCAGGGGACACGATCCGCGTCGAGACGGAGGTGACGGCGGTCCGCCCCTCCGCCTCGCGCCCGGGGCAGGGGGTGGTGACGATGGCGCATCACGGGCTCAACCAGCGCGACGAGCTGGTGTGCCGGACGACGCGCACGGCGTTGATGCTGGGGCGACCGGCGGGGTAAACCGGCTCTGATCGTTCCACCCCATCCAAACCCTACCCTACCTTCCCCGACGTAGGCCGGGGCCTAGTTCGACGGCAGCGCTGGGCCCCGGCCTGCACCGGGGAGGGTAGAGCAGGTAAGGGTCGCTACTCCAGTTCCAGGATGACCTGATCGACCGCAAGGCTGTCGCCGGGTTTGGCCTCCACCGCCTTGACCCGGCCCGCTTTCTGGGCGCGGAGAATGTTCTCCATCTTCATCGCCTCCACGACCGCCAGCGGCTGACCCGCCTCGACCTTGTCGCCCTGGCCGACGTCGAGCCGGACCAGCAGGCCCGGCATGGGCGAGAGCAGGAAGCGCGCCAGGTCGGGCGGCACCTTCTCGATCATGTGCCGCGCGAGCGGCGCGACGTGCGTGGGGAGCACGCGCGCGTGATGCGATGCGCCGCGAGTGGTGAGCGTGAACCCGATGCGGGTGCGCTGGAGCTTCACCCCGAGCGGGGCGGCCTCGCCGACCTGCGCGGTGACCAGCCGGTCGCCGGGGGTGTATTCCAGCGCCAGATCGAGCGGCTCGGCATCGACCAGCACCGTGTCGGGGGCGAGCAGCACCTGATGCTCGCGCTCGCCGATGCGTACGACCCACTCGGCGGGCGGACGCAGCCGCTGGCCGAGCTGCCCGTCGGTGCGCCGAGCGCGGTCGGCCTCGGAGGTGGCGGCGAAGGCGGCCACGGCCGCCAGCGTGCGGATCAGCTCGGGCGCGGCGGGCGCGCCGTGGAAGCCGTCGGGATATTCCTCCGCGATGAACCCGGTGGTGATGTTGCCCGACCGGAAACGTGGATGCTGCATCAGCGCGGACAGGAAGTCGATGTTGTTGCCGACGCCCTCGATCGCAAACCGGTCGAGCGCCTCCACCTGCCGGTCGATCGCCGCCTCGCGCGTCGGGGCCCAGGTGACCAGCTTGGCGATCATCGGATCGTAGAAGATCGACACCTCCCCGCCCTCGCGGACGCCGTCGTCGACGCGGGTGTAGGGGGTTTGATCCTCCCCGCTCGCGGGGAGGGGGACCGCTCGCGAAGCGAGTGGTGGAGGGGGGCTGGCCGGGTGCGCACGCCCCGAACCCCCTCCGTCAGCCGCTGCGCGGCTGCCACCTCCCCGTGAACGGGGAGGAGCTTGATGCGCCTCCGCCTCAGGCGGCGCGTAGCGCACCAGCCGCCCGATGCTGGGCAGGAACCCGCGATACGGGTCCTCCGCATAGACCCGGTTCTCCACCGCCCAGCCGTTGAGCTTCACGTCGTCCTGCGTGAACGAAAGCGGCTCGCCCGCCGCGACGCGGATCATCTGCTCGACGAGGTCGAGCCCCGTCACCGCCTCCGTCACCGGGTGCTCGACTTGAAGCCGGGTGTTCATCTCGAGGAAGTAGAAGCTCTCGCCCGTCGTATCCGCGCCCGAGACGATCAGCTCCACCGTGCCCGCGCTGTAATAGCCCACCGCCTTGGCGAGCGCGACCGCCTG
>CAXTTU010000097.1:0-10368 GCA_964247225.1 uncultured Sphingomonas sp.
CCGTTGTGGCGGATCTTGAGCTGAGCGACGCCGGTCGCCTGGCGATAGCGCGCCTCCAGCGCGGCGATCGCGCGCCGCCCGCCCGCGCCGGTCGCGCGCAGGGCGTCGAGCGCGGCGTCATAGCCTTCCGCGATCACGCCGCCGTCGCCCGCGTCGAGCGGCGGCGAGGCGACCAGCGCGCGGCGGAGAAGGTCGATCAGCTCGCCATGCCCACCGAGCCGGGGGACGAGCGTTCGCAGCAACTTAGGCGCGTCCGCCACTTTGCCGAGCCGCTCGCCGAGCGACCAGGCCGCGTCGAGTCCGTCGCGTAGCGCCGCGAGGTCGCGCGGGGAGCCGCGCCCCGCCGCTAGCCGCCCGAGCGCTCTGCCGAGGTCGGGAAGCGCGCGCAGGGCCGAGCATAAGCTTTCCCGCAACGCACCATCGTCATGGAACAACGCCACCAGCGCCAGCCGCCGCTCGATCGTGCCCCGGTCCATCAGCGGCGCCCCGAGGTCCGCCGCGAGCATCCGCGCGCCCGCGCCCGTCACCGTGCGGTCGACCGCGTCGAGCAGCGAGCCCTTGCGTGTGCCCCCGGCGGTGCAGGTCAGCTCCAGGCTGTCTCGCGTCGCCGCGTCAATCGCCATCGTCTCGGCCGCATGGCGCAGGCGGGGCGGCGTGAGGAAGGGGAGCGCGCCCTTGGCGTTCCCCTCCAGATACGCGACCAGCCCGCCCGCCGCCGACAAGGCCGCGCGCCCGAACTGGCCGAAGCCGTCGAGCGTCGCAACGCCGAACACGCGCTTGAGCCGCGCCTCCCCGCCCGCGCTGTCGAACTCGCTCCGGGGCCGCAGCGTGGTCGCCGCCCCCGCGCCGAGGCCCGTCTCGCAGGCGATCACCTCGGCGGGGGACAGCCGCGCCAGCTCCGCCGCCAGCGCGTCGGCGGCGACCTCGATCAGCTCGAACCGCCCCGTCGACACATCGGCGGCGGCCAGCGCCACCTCGCCGCCCGCCTCGCCGATCGCCACGCACCAGTTCGCCGCGCGCGCGTCGAGCAGCGCTTCCTCCGTCAGCGTTCCCGCGGTGACCACGCGCACGATCCCGCGCCCGACAAGCGTCTTCGACCCCCGCGCACGAGCAGCCGCCGGCGTTTCCGTCTGCTCGGCGATGGCGACCCGGTGCCCCGCCTTGATGAGCCGCGCGAGGTACGCTTCCGCCGAGTGCACCGGTACGCCGCACATCGGCACCTTGGCACCCTCGTGCTCGCCCCGCGCGGTGAGCGCGATGTCGAGGCAGGCGGCGGCCGCCTTCGCGTCGTCGAAGAACAGCTCGAAGAAGTCGCCCATCCGATAGAACAACAGCGCGTCGCCCGCCTCCGCCTTAAGCGCGAGATATTGCGCCATCATCGGCGTCGGGGCGGGCGAGGCGTCGGCCATGCCGGGCGGGGTAGCGGGTGCGGGGCGGGCGGGGAAGACCGCCGCCGCCGCCACCGTCAATGCGGCTGGTTGAGCCTCCCGAACACCTGCTTGTAGGTGCCGTTGCGCTCCGCGTCGCGCAGGAACCGGACGCGCTCGACCAGGATCTCCTCCGCGTCCGGGTGCGCCTCGATCAGCGCCATCACCTCGGCGATATAGTCCGCCAGCGGCATCGAGTTCGGGTTGTTCTCATGCCCGGGCATCAGCTCGGTCGCGACCGCCGGCGGCGCGAGCTCCATCACGCGCACGCTGGTATTGCGCAGCTGAACCCGCATCGCCTGCGACCAGCTGTGGATCGCCGCCTTGGTCGCGCTGTAGGTCGGCGTGACGGCGAGCGGCACGAAGGCTAGGCCGGAGGACACGGTCACCATCGTCGCCGCGGGTTGCGCCTTTAGCTGCGGGAGCAGCGCGGCGGTGAGCCGGATGGGGCCGAGCAGGTTGGTCGCGACCGTCGCCTCCGCGTCGGAAAGGTCATAAGGGTCGGTGGTCACGTCCTCCACACGCATGATCCCCGCATTCTGGATGACGACGTTGAGCTGGGGGTGATCGGCCGCGACCTGCGCCGCGACGCGGGTGATGGCCGCGGGGTCCGCCATGTCGAGCAGGACGTGGGCCATGCCGGGATTGGCGGCGGCCACCGCCTCCAGCGGCGCGGCGCGGCGCCCGGCGATGATGACCGTGTTGCCCTTGGCATGGAGCGCTTCGGCCAGCCCGCGGCCGATGCCGGTGCCGCCGCCGGTGATCAGGATGGTGTTGCCGGTGATGTTCATGGGGAAGTTCCTCGTTGCCCGCGCCCGAGTTATGGACAGCGCTTCCGAAAGGAAAGAAGGCACCGGAAAGTGCCGTACTTACCCGAACGAAAGCATGACAATGGCGACCGCCTCGCACCGTGACTATCCCGAGCTCGACCCGCGCGTCGAAGCACTGGTCATCGAGGTGATCGGGCGGGTCGCGGACAAGTGGACCATGATCGTGCTGGAGGTGCTGACCGAACATGGCGAGCAGCGCTTCACCCGCATCGCCGACCTTGCTGACGGGATCAGCCAGAAGATGCTGACCCAGACCCTGCGCGCGATGGAGCGCGACGGGCTGGTCGTGCGCACCGTGCATCCGGTCGTGCCCCCAAAGGTGGAATATCGGCTGACCGATCTGGGATTCAGCCTCAGCGAGGCGTTCTGCGGCGTATGGACATGGGCGGAGGCGAACCTCGACCGGATCGAGGCGTCGCGCCGCGGGTTCGACGCGGCGAAGGGATGATGGCGTGAGACGTGAACCGATGGGGTGGCGGCGACGCTCGCTGCTGAAGCTGGCCGCCACCGGGTCGGCGCTGGCCCGGCTTGGCGGGGGCGGATGGGCGCGCGCGGAGGCACCCGCGCCTTCAGGCCCGGTATTCCGCCCCGAAACCTATGGCGCGCGTGGGGACGGCGCGACCAACGACACCGACGCGTTCGTCGCGATGACCGCCGCGGTGCAGGCGGCGGGCGGCGGCACGATCGAGCTTGCCCCGCGCAGGACCTACATCGTCGGCAAGCAGCGCTTCCTCGCGGGCAAGCCGACCCGCGGCGACATCGCGGCGGAGGTGCTGTCCTATCTACCCTCGCGCATCGTCTGGCTGCGCGGGTTGTCCGGCGCGCTGACGATCCGGGGCAATGGGGCACGGCTCCGCGCCGCGGATGGGCTCCGCTATGGCACGTTCGACCCCGCCACCGGGCACCCGAACGCGCACAAGATGCCGTACACGGGCAACGACATGGCCTACCCCTATGACGCGATGATCGGGCTGCACGACATCGCCGGGCTGGTGCGGGTCGAGAATCTGGAGCTCGACGGCAATTGCGACCGGCTGATCTGGGGCGGGCAGCGCGGCGATACCGGTTGGCAATTGCCGGGCAACGGCATGTTGATCGAGGGCTGCGCCAATGTCACCATCGAACGGGTCGAGAGCCACCACCACCCGCTCGACGGCCTGCAATGCGGCTCGCGCGAGCGCTTCACCGTCAGCAACTCGCGCTTTCACCATAATTGCCGGCTGAACGGCAATCTGCGCTCGGGCGCGAACTTCGTCGCCACCGATTGCGATTTCGACCACGCCGCCAAGGGCCCACATTTCAGCGCGCCCGCGGGCGGGTTCGACCTGGAGGCGGAGATCGCGGGCGACCCGATCATCGCGCCGCGTTTCGTGCGATGCCGGTTCCGCCACAACCGCTATCAGGGAATGGCGTCGGACAGCGGCGACGTATGGGGCGCGTCGTTCGACCGGTGCCTGTTCTGGTCGGGTGCCGATCACGAGTCGAACCCGATCTACCTCTCGCGTCCGCATTTCACCTTCACCGCCTGCACCTTCGGGGGGCCGTTGATCGTGCTGGAGCCCAGCATCCGCGACAAGCGACTGCCGCTTTTCACCGCGTGCCTGTTCACCGACGATCCACGCCAGGGCTCGCTCGACCGCAGCGTCAGCACGGAAACGAGCAACATCAACGTCGCGTCGGGGGGCGTGATGTTCCGGGGTTGCCGCTTCCTGTTCACCCGCACGCGCCTGCCCGGCATCGCCAATCCGCGCGTGGTGTTCGACCGCTGCGTGCTGGCGAACGCGCCCCGGGTCTATGCCATCATCGCCGGCACCTATCGCGACTGCCGGATCACCGGTGCGCTGGTCGATCTCAACAGCAGCTCTTCCGCGCGGTTCGAGGGGCATACGACGCTCAACGGGCGACCGGTGCCCGCGAGGGGCTGATCGTCCATCCTCGCTTGCCGCCCCGCGCCGCTTCGCCCAAGACGTAAACGGCAAGGGAATGAGCAACATGGCCGACGAATCCAACGTCCAGTTCTCCGAGCGCGAGGCGCTGCTGTTTCACTCGGAAGGACGCCCGGGCAAGATCGAGATCATCGCCTCCAAGCCGATGGCGACGCAGCGCGACCTCGCGCTCGCCTACTCGCCCGGCGTGGCGGTGCCGGTGCGCGCGATCGCGGAGGACCCGGCGACCGCATACGACTATACTGCCAAGGGCAACCTCGTCGCGGTCATCTCCAACGGCACCGCCATTCTCGGGCTCGGCAATCTCGGCGCGCTCGCGTCCAAGCCGGTGATGGAAGGCAAGGCGGTGCTGTTCAAGCGCTTCGCCGATGTCGATTCGATCGATATCGAGCTGAAGACCGAGGACGTGAACCGCTTCATCGACGCGGTCGAGCTGATGGAGCCGAGCTTCGGCGGCATCAATCTCGAGGATATCAAGTCCCCCGAATGCTTCATCATCGAGCAGACATTGCGCGACAGGATGAACATCCCCGTTTTCCACGACGATCAGCACGGCACCGCGATCATCGCCGCCGCCGGGCTCATCAACGCGCTGTACCTGACCGGGCGCGACATCAAGACGACGCGGCTGGTGATGAACGGCGCGGGTGCGGCGGCGATCGCCTGCGCGGGGCTGATCCGCTCGATGGGGATGCTGCCTGAGAACCTGCTGATGTGCGACCGCAAGGGCGTGATCTGGCGCGGGCGCGACGGCGTCAACCAATGGCAGTCGACCTTCGCGGTCGATACCGACCGGCGCACGCTGACCGAGGCGCTCGACGGCGCGGACGTGTTCATGGGGCTGTCCGCGGCCGGCGCGGTGACGGGCGACATGGTGCGGAACATGGCCCCCAGGCCGATCATCTTCGCAATGGCCAACCCCGATCCCGAGATCACCCCGCCCGAGGCCAAGGCGGCGCGCCCCGACGCGATCGTCGCCACCGGGCGTTCGGATTACCCGAACCAGGTCAACAACGTGCTCGGCTTCCCGTTCATCTTCCGCGGCGCGCTCGACGTGCGCGCGACGGGGATCAACGACGCGATGAAGATCGCCGCCGCGCAGGCGCTGGCCGCGCTCGCCCGCCAGCAGGTGCCCGAGGAGGTCGCGGCGGCCTATGGCGTGCGCCACCATTTCGGGCCCGATTACATCATCCCCGCGCCGTTCGACCCGCGGCTGATGGAGGTCGTCCCCGCCGCCGTCGCGCGCGCGGCGATGGACTCCGGCGTCGCGACCAAGCCGATCATCGACATGGACGCTTACCGCCAGTCGCTCCGCGCCCGCCTCAACCCCACCACCTCCGTGCTGACCCTCGCCTATGAGGGCGCGCGCGCGCGGCCCAAGCGCGTGCTGTTCGCGGAAGGCGAAGAGGAAGTGGTGCTGCGCGCCGCGATCGCCTTCAAGGAGGGCGGCTATGGCACCCCCGTGCTGGTCGGGCGCGAGGAGGTGTATGACCGGCTGCGCGACCTGGGCGTCGACACGCCGGAGGATTACGAGGTCCACAACAGCCGCGTGTCGCCGCTGGTCCCGCGCATGGTCGACTTCCTCTACGCCCGGCTGCAACGGCGCGGGTACCTCCGCCGCGAATGCGAGCGGATGGTCAACCAGGACCGCAACATCTTCGGCGCTGCAATGCTCCAGCTCGGCGAGGCGGACGCGATGATCACCGGCGTGACGCGGCCCTTCTCCGTCTCGATCCGCGAGGTACGCCGCGTGATCGACGCGGAGGCGGGGCGCACCCCGTTCGGCATCCACGTCATCGTCGGCCAGTCACACACGACCTTCATCGCCGACACGACGGTCAACGAGCGCCCCACGCCCGAGCAGCTCGCCGACTTCGCCGAACAGACCGCCGCCGTGGCGCGCCGCATGGGGCACGAGCCGCGGGTCGCGTTTCTCAGCTATTCGACGTTCGGCAATCCCAAGGGCGCGTATCTCGACAACATCCGCGAGGCGGTGCGCGTGCTCGACCGCCGCGATGTCGCGTTCGAATATGAGGGCGAGATGACGCCGGACGTCGCGCTAAACGAGAAGCAGCGCGCCAACTACCCCTTCGCGCGGCTGTCCGGCCCCGCCAACGTCCTCATCATGCCCGGTCTCCAGAGCGCGCACATCTCCGCCAAGCTGCTCCGCGAACTGGGCGGGGAGAGCGTCATCGGCCCGATGCTGGTCGGCATGGAGAAGCCGGTCCAGATCGCCGCGATGACCAGCACCGCGAGCGAGCTGGTGACGCTGGCGGTGTTGGCGGCGGGCGGGATCGCGCGATAGGGTGGAAGTGGCACTTTCGACAAGCACCGTAACCGGTTAGGCCCGGCAAGTGGACAGGGGGAGATAGGCAATGAGCCACTTGCAGGCTTCGGTCGGCGCGTATGGAGCCAACCGGAGGGCGGACGTCAGAATCGTTCAGCGCTTGCTAGTGGCGCATCACGTCAGCCCCGGTCCGATCGACGGCCTGTGTGGCCGGCTTACGATGGGTGCAATCCTGCATTTCCAGCGATCGTTCATGGCTCGTCCGGATGGCCGGGTGGACCCGAACGGGCCCACGTTGCGGCATCTGAATGGGCTGATGCACCCGGCCGTGGCGTCCGGCTCTTCTTCTTCGCCCACGGCGGCGCGACCACAGGCGATGGCGGCGCGTCCGCAGGCAAATAGTCCGCCGCGCCCGTCCGCCGCCCCGAACCGTTCCTCGCCTCGCCCTGTACCGGCACCCGTCGCGCCCGCCGTGGTCGGGGCGAACTACAAGCAGCGCCTGCCCTTGCCGGAGCGCGGCACGATCAACGTGGGCCTGCAATCGCCGTCGAACCGCGAAATGCAGCGTTTGTTAGGTGAACCGCGCAACAGCTATGGCCAGGATTGCCGATCGCCTACCAATGAGCGGATAAAGGCCGTGCTCGACTCGGTGCAGTTCGGCAGTACGCTGGTTCATGGGATCCGCCCGGCGGTCGCCAGTCTGCGACACGTCATCGCCGACATTCAGCGCGAGCAGCCCGATCTTTACCGTCATCTCGGTTCGGCGGGGATGATGTGCTGTCGGCATCAGCGCGGATCGAACACGGCGGTGTCAAACCACAGCTGGGGGACCGCCATTGACGTGGCCATTGACGGGGTCGCGGAACCGTGGGGCGAGCGCGACGTCTGGCTCGGCCTGTCGCTCATCTCACCGATCTTCAACCGTCATGGTTGGTATTGGGGCGCGGGCTATCGCAGGTCCACTGATTGCCACCATTTCGAATGCGGCTCCGCGCTGCTGTCAACATTCTCGATTTGAGGAAGGTGGTCATGCGCCTGCTTATTTTCGCCTTGCCCTTGGCTCTTGTTGCAGCGCCGGGCGGAACCGCACCGCCCGCTCCGATGCGGGTCGACTCGCATGGCTGCCGGATGACCGTGCCGCAGGATTTGGGTGAAGGGCCGATCGACTGGGTGGGCGATTGCGCGGGCGGGCGGGCGCAGGGGCTTGGCGTGCTGCGCGTCGGCGGGTCGGGCGCGCCGCGCTTGTTCGCGGGGGCAATGCGCGCGGGTCTGCCGGTCGCGGGTTACCTCGACACTGGTTCCGCCGATACCGCCGGTCCGTCGCTGCACTTTCGGGGAGCGGATGGCCTGCCGACGGGCTCGCGGGCCGAAGCGCGGCAGGCTTGCCTAACCGCTGCCCGGGGCGCGGCCGCCGCCGCCGCGCGCTACCGGGCGATGCGAAACCTTGCCTCGGCAAGATTCTATGACGGATGGGCAACGACGTTGCGGCGTTGCGAGGGCGGGGGTGAGTAGCCGTCGCCGGATTGGACCGATGATTGCGCTTCCGCTCGCGATGGCCGCGCCCGCGATAGCCGCGCCGTTGCGTTCCGGCCTGTATGAGGAATTGGTGCTTGCGGTTGCTCCGAGCGGGCGCGTGGTCGGGCATTATCGCGAGGATCAGGGCGACGGGCCGACCAAGTCCTGCGCTTTCACGCTGACCGGGGCGGCGGCCGGGGGCAGCGTGACCGCGCGTTCCGACGCCGGCGGCGCGGCACTTCAGGGACAGCTGACCGCCACGCCGCGCGGGGTCAAGCTGACACTGCCGCATGGGCGTGACCTGCCCGGGTGTGGACTGGTGCTGATGCCCGAGATCGACACCGGTGTTGACCTGGACCGGGTCGGCGATGGGCGGTGGAGCGAGCTGGTCCGGGTGTCGGTGCCCCGCGCCGGACTGCGCCAACAACCCGACGCTGCGCCGGGACGCTCCTATGTGATCCGCGGCGATGTGCTTGGCGTCGTCGCGCGGCGGGGCACCTCAGTAGATGTCGTCTATCCGTCGATCCGCCCCCATCCCAGTCAGGGCTGGATCGAGGCGGCGGAGGTCACGCCGCTCGCACGCTGAACCAGTGCGCGACGGCATCGCGCGTTTGACCACTTTCGCGGCGGTGGACGACATTGCGGCGGTGCAAGGGCGGCGGGGAATAGCCGCTACGCGTCGATGCTGCTCCCCAGCGAGGCATGGACCAGCCCGCCGTCGACGGTGATCGTGTCTCCGACGACATAGTCGCCCGCGCGGCTGGCGAGATAGATCGCTGCGCCTGCCATGTCCTCGTCAACGCCGATCCGCTTGGCGGGGATGCCGTGCGCCACCTGGTCGCCGTGATCGCGCGCGGCGCGGTTCATCTCGCTTGCGAACGCGCCCGGCGCGATGGAGGTGACGTTGATCGCGTCGGTGATCAGCCGCGCCGCCAGCCGCTTGGTTAGATAGATCAGCGCCGACTTGGAGGCATGGTAGCTGTACGTCTCCCACGGATTGAGCCGCTGGCCGTCGATGGAGGTGATGTTGATGACCTTGGCCGGGCGCTCGCGCGAAGCGGCTGCCTTCAGCGCGGGGTGGAGCGCCTGGGTGAGGAAGAAGGGCGATTTGACGTTGAGGTCCATGACCTTGTCCCAGCCCTGCTCCGGGAAGTCCTCGAACGCCACGCCCCAGGCCGCGCCCGCATTGTTGACGAGGATGTCGAGCTTGCCTTCCTTCGCCGCATAGGCTTCCGCAAGTGCTTTGCAGCCCGCAACGGTGCTCACGTCCTGCGGCAGCGCGATGCAGTTGGGCCCGAGCTCGGCGGCGGTTGCTTCGCACGCATCCGCCTTGCGCGAGGAAATATAGACGCGCGCACCCTGCGCGATGAAGCCCGCCGCGATCATCTTGCCGATCCCGCGCGAGCCGCCGGTGACGAGCGCGACGCGGCGATCGAGCCGGAACAGGTTGGTGGTGTCCATGACTTCTCTCCTCTTCGTCACCCCGGCGAGGGGTCCCGCTTCTCTATTTGGCCCCCGCCGCGGCAAAGCCGCCCTTCGACCGCCTGCTAAGGCAGGCGCTCAGGACCGGCTTTGTCAGTCGGGTTCGCGTACCGCGACCCGCTGGCCGCGGTGAGCCGTCGCGCCGCGGATCAGCATGGCTGATCCGCTACGGCTCACCCGCCCCGCTTCAGCGTCTCGCGGGCGATGATCACCTGCTGGATCTGGCTCGTGCCCTCATAAATGCGGAACAGCCGCACGTCGCGATACAGCCGCTCGATCCCGTAATCGGCGATATAGCCCGCGCCGCCATAGATCTGCACAGCCTTGTCCGCGACCCGGCCGACCATCTCGCTGGCGAAGTATTTGGCGGCCGCGCTCTCCAGCACGACATCGCGCCCCGCGTCCTTGCTCGCCGCCGTCTCCAGCACCAGCGCGCGCGCGGCGAGCGCCTCCGTCTTCATGTCCGCGAGCATTCCCTGGATCAGCTGATGCTGGCTGATCGGGTGGCCGAACTGCTTGCGCTCGGACGCGTACCCGACGCAGTCCGCGATCAGCCGCTCCGCTACCCCGACGCACACCGCCGAGATGTGCAGCCGCCCGCGGTCGAGCACGCGCATCGCGATCTTAAATCCTTCGCCCTCCTGTCCAAGCCGGTTGGCAGCGGGGACGGGGACATCGTCGAAATGCACGTCGGAGACCTTGGCCCCGCGCTGCCCCATCTTCTTCTCGGGCTCGCCAAGCGAGACACCGGGCAGGTCCTTGGGGACGAGGAACGCCGACACGCCGCGCCCGCCCGCCTCCTCGCCGGTGCGCGCCATCACCGTGAACAGCTGCGCCTTGTCCGCATTGGTGATGTAGCGCTTGGTGCCGGTGAGGCGGTA
>CAXTTU010000098.1:0-10331 GCA_964247225.1 uncultured Sphingomonas sp.
TGGTCTTGTTGATCACATAGGTGCGCCCGCGGCGGCGGATCACGCGGTTGTCGCGGTGGCGGTCCTTGAGCGACTTGAGCGAGTTGCGGATCTTCATGGGGCGAGGCACTTCGATAGCGGGAAACGGAAAGGCGCGTCGCTAGTCAGCGGCTCCGCCCAAGTCAACCCGGACCCGGAACGCGCGGCGAAGCGTTGAGGGAGCGAAACGAGCAAAGGGACGGGTATGCGCAAGGCGATGGTGGCGATGACGGCGGCAGGGCTGGCGCTCGCGGGGTGCGCGACGACGCCCTCGGGCTACCCGATCGAGGCGACGCGCTACCATTACGACCCGGTGCTCGACCGCGGCACGGTGGTGATCGAGCCCGGCGACCCGGCGGGCCCGCCGATCGGCTATGAGGCCTATGCCGCCGCGGTCCATGCCGAGCTGCTCCGCATCGGGTTCGCGGACCCGGGGCCGGGCGTGCAGCCGCGCTTTCGCGTCGGCGTGACGGTGAACCAGACGCTGCAGCCCTTGCCGCGCCGCCGCTCGCCGATCAGCATCGGGCTCGGCGCGGGCGGGTTTTCGGGCGGCGGCTATCGTGGCGGCGGCGTCGGGCTCGGCGGCGGGGTGAGCTTCCCCGTCGGCGGCGGCGGCGCACGGCAGGGCAACGTGACCGAACTCGGCGTCCGCATCCGGCGTGGCCCCGATGCGGTGTGGGAGGGCCAGGCGCGCACGCTGACCGAAGTGCGCACCGCGCCCGCGTCGGGCGACGCGCTTCCGGCCCGGCTCGCGCACGCGCTGTTCACCGGCTTCCCCGGCGAGTCGGGGCGCACTATCGAGGTGCGATGACGCTCACGATCAACGCCGCTTTCGACAGCGGCAACATCCGCCTGCTCCGGGTCGAGGGCAATACCGTCGACCTGGAGATCGTCCCCGATCACCAATCCGATTTCTACCAGTGGTTTCACTTCCGCGCCGCCGGGCTGGGGAGGCAGCGCTGGACGTTCCGCATCGTCAATGCCGGCGGCGCAGCCTATGCGTTCGGCTGGCCTGGCTATCGTACCCGCGCGAGCACCGACCGGCGCGCGTGGCGGCAGGTCGAGACTCGCTATGCCGACGGCGTACTCGCCTTCGATTGGGACGGCGCGGCGGGCGATCTCGCCTGGTTCGCCTATTTCGCGCCGTACACGAGCGAGATGCACAACGACCTCGTCGCGCGTTTCGCCAACCTGCCCGGCGTCACGCATCGCGAGCTGGGCCGCTCGCTCGACGGGCAGGCGATCGACTATCTCCGCATCGGCACGGGCGCCAAACAGGCATGGATCTACGCGCGCCAGCATCCGGGCGAGTCGATGTGCGAATGGTTCATGGAGGGCGCGCTCGAACGGCTGACCGACAGCGATGACGCGACCACGCGCGCGCTGCTGGCGGCGTGGACGTTCCACCTCGTTCCCAACATGAACCCGGACGGGACGCGGCGCGGGCACCTGCGCACCAACGCCGCGGGGGTGAACCTCAACCGCGAATGGCACGCCCCCTCCGCCGAGCGCAGCCCGGAGGTGCTGTGCGTCCGCAATGCGATGGACACAACCGGCGTGCAGTTCGCGATCGACGTGCATGGCGACGAGGCGATCCCGGCCAATTTCTTCGCCGGCTTCGAGGGGATCGCGTCGTGGACCGAGGAGCATGGCGCGAAGTTCTATGAGTTCGCCCGCCGCCTCGCCGCCCATACCCCCGACTTCCAGACCGAACGCGGTTACCCGCGTGCCAAGCCGGGACAGGCGAACATGAGCATGTCGACCAATCAGGTCGCCGAACGCTTCGGCGCGGTCGCCTGCACGCTGGAGATGCCGTTCAAGGACCATGACCCGAACCTCGACGCCGAATTCGGCTGGTCGCCCGAACGGTCGAAGCGACTCGCGCATGCGTGCCTCGAGGTGCTGGCGGCGATGGGCGACGTGATCTGACGGGAGGACACATGGACGCGCCGGAGCCCATCACCATCCGCCCCGACGACCCCACCTCCCCGGTCGCCGCCGCGTTGATCACGCAGCACCTGGCGATCGCGCGCGGGTTGATGCCTGCGGGGTTGGTTTATGCGCTCGACGTGTCCGGACTTGCCGCCGCGGACACCCGCTTCTTCACCGCGTGGCGGGGGCAGGCGCTGGCGGGCATGGGGGCGCTCAGGCGGCTCGCGCCCGACCATGCGGAGATCAAGTCGATGCGGACCCCCCCCGGCCACCAGCGGCAGGGCGTCGCGGGCGCGATGCTCGCGCATCTGCTCGCCATCGCGCGTGCCGACGGCGTGTCGCGCGTCAGTTTGGAAACGGGTACGCAACCCTTGTTCGCGCCCGCGATCAGGCTTTACGAGGCGGCGGGCTTTCAACCCTGCGACGCCTATGGCGACTATCGCGCCAGTCCGTACAACCGCTTCATGACGCTTGCCCTCTGACCCGGAGTCCCGATGCCCCAGCTGATCCTCATTCGCCACGGCCAGTCCGCCTGGAACCTGGAGAACCGCTTCACCGGCTGGTGGGACGTGACGCTGACCGAGCAGGGGCGACGCGAGGCGCGCGCGGCGGGTGAGCTGATGGCGGCGCGCGGGGTGGACGTCGACCGCTGCTTCACCAGCCTGCAGACGCGCGCAATCCTGACGCTCGACCTCGCGCTAGAGGCGATGGGGCGGCTGTGGCTGCCGGTGGAGAAGGACTGGCGGCTGAACGAGCGACATTATGGGGGGCTGACCGGGCTCGACAAGGCAGAGACCGCCGCGCGACACGGCGAGGAGCAGGTGAAGGTCTGGCGGCGGAGTTTCGACGTGCCCCCGCCGCCGCAGGAGCCGGGCAGCGCGTTCGATCTGTCGGGCGACCGGCGTTATGCGGGCGTTGCTATCCCGAACACCGAGAGCCTCAAGGACACGATCGCGCGCGTGCTCCCCTATTGGGAGGAGCGGATCGCGCCCGCGCTCCGGAGCGGCGAGCGCGTGCTGATCGCGGCGCACGGCAACAGCCTGCGCGCGCTGGTCAAGCATCTGTCGCGCATCCCCGACGACGAGATCACCGCGCTGGAGATCCCGACTGGGCAGCCGATCGTGTACGAACTGGACGAGGGGCTGAACGAGGTGGAGCGCTATTACCTCAGCGAGCGGTGAGCGCCTGCCAGTAGCGCCTCACCTCGTCACCCCGGGCTTGACCCGGGGTCCCGCTTCTTCCCGCCATTCGAGAGTAAGCGGGACCCCGGCTCAAAGCCGGGGTGACGGGCTAGGAGTAGCGCCGTCGCTAAACCGCCCGCCGTCCGGTAAAGAGCTGGATCAAGCCGACGATCAGCGCGACCACCAGCAGGATGTGGATCAGCCCGCCCGCGATGTGCAGCGAAAAGCCGAGCAGCCAGAGCACGATGAGAATGACGGCGATGGTCCAAAGCATGACGGGTACTCCTCTGTTACGCGGCTATAACGAACCGCCCCCCGCGCCGTTCCCGCCGGTTGCCACCCTTCCCGCCCCCGGCTAACCCCGCCCGATGCCGCCGCTCGTCGGGATCATCATGGGATCGACCTCCGATTGGGAGACGATGCGCCACGCCGCCGATACGCTGGCCGCGCTGGACGTCGCGCATGAAACGCGGGTCGTATCCGCGCACCGGACGCCCGAGCGGCTCTACGATTACGCCCGCACCGCCGCCGCGCGCGGCCTAAAGGTGATCGTCGCGGGCGCGGGCGGGGCGGCGCACCTGCCGGGCATGACGGCGGCGATGACGCACCTGCCCGTGCTCGGTGTTCCGGTCGAGAGCAAGGCGCTCTCCGGCATGGATAGCCTGCTCTCGATCGTGCAGATGCCCGGCGGCGTCCCCGTCGGCACGCTGGCGATCGGGCGCGCAGGCGCGATCAACGCGGGGCTGCTTGCCGCCTCGATCCTCGCGCTGTCGGACGAGGGCTTGAGCGAGCGGCTGCAGGCGTGGCGTACGCGGCAGACCGACGCGGTGGCGGACGCGCCGTGAAGCCTTTTCCGTTCGCCCTGAGCTTGTCGAAGGGCCGTTCTTTCCCTTGGCGATGGTGAGGCGAAAAAGTGCTTCGACAAGCTCAGCACGAACGGACGGGAGGATGACCCCGCCCGGCTCCACGATCGGCATCCTGGGCGGCGGGCAGCTCGGGCGGATGCTCGCGATCGCCGCCGCCGAGCTTGGCTATCGGTGTCACGTTTTTGCGCCGGAGGCGACCGGCCCAGCGACCGAGGTCGCCGCCGAATGGACACAGGGCCGGTTCGAGGACGCGGACGCGATGCGCGCCTTTGCCGCCCGCGTCGACGTCGCGACCTATGAGTTCGAGAATATCGACCCGCACGCGGTCAGCTATCTCGCGGGCCGCGTCCCCGTCCACCCTTCCGCGCGTTCGCTCGATGCTGCGCGCTATCGCCCGCACGAGAAGGAACTCGCCGCGGGCGTCGGCGCGCGCACCGCGGCCTGGCGCGCGGTCGATGGCGTACCCGCGCTGGCGGCGGCGCTGGCCGAGATCGGCGCGCCCGCAATCCTCAAGACTACCTTGTTCGGCTATGACGGCAAGGGTCAGGCGCGGGTCGACGCGCCCGCCGACGCCGCCGCGGCCTGGGACGCGATCGGTCGTCCGCCGCCGCCGCCCAACGGCCATGCCGCGATCGTCGAAGCGCGCGTGTCGTTCCGCGCCGAGTTCTCCGTGCTGCTCGCGCGCGGGGCCGATGGCGCGGTCGCGGTGTGGGACACGCCGGAGAACGTCCACCGCGACGGCATCCTGCATACTTCCGCCGTCCCCGCCTCGCCGCTCGTCCGCGCGCAAGCCGGGGAGGCGGTCGCATTGACCCGCGCCATTGCCGACAAGCTCGGCCATGTCGGCGTGCTCGCCGCCGAGTGGTTCGCCTGCGACGACGGCCCGGTGTTCAACGAAATGGCCCCGCGCGTCCACAACAGCGGCCATTGGACGATCGAGGGCGCGGTCACCTCGCAGTTCGAGAACCATATCCGCGCGGTCTGCGGCCTGCCATTGGGGAGCACCGCGCTGACCGGCACGCGGGTGACGATGGAGAACCTCCTCGGCATGGAGGCGGACCGCTGGCCCGAGCTGCTGGCGGAGCCGGGTGCACACCTGCACCTGTATGGCAAGACGATGCGCGAGGGGAGGAAGATGGGGCATGTGACGCGAGTGGGTCGGTAGGGGCCAGCGCCTACGTCCAACCTACGTCACCCCGGCCTTGTGCCGGGGTCTAGCGTGGTGCGGTCCTGATCCGGCGTTAGTACGTGCAGACGGCTGGACCCCGGCACAAGGCCGGGGTGACGGGATAGCGTGCTGCCTCCGCCACCTAAGCCCGCGCCACCCACTCGTCCCCGATCTGTTGCAGCATCTCCAGCGGCACCCGCCCCGGGCCCAGCACCGCATCGTGATACGCCTTGAGGTCGAACCGCGCACCCAGCTTCGCCTTCGCCCGGTCGCGAATGCCGACGAACGTCGAATGCCCGAGCTTGTACGAACATGCCTGCCCCGGCTGGGTGCAGTAACGGTCCACCTCGCGCGTTGCGAAGCCGGGTGTCTCGCCCTGCTGCTCGACGAACAGCTGCACGCTGCGCTCCTTGCTCCAGCGGTAATGGTGCAGCCCGGTGTCGACGATGCAGCGATGCGCGCGGAAAAGTTGCTCCTTCAGATAGCCGATCTGCCCCAACGGGTCGTCGGCATACATCCCCATCTCGTCCGCGAGCTGCTCCGCGTAGAGCGCCCAGCCCTCGCCATAGCCCGAGAAGCTGGTCAGCTTGCGGATCAGCGGCAGGTTCGTGTTGCTGAGCGCCAGCCCGCCCTCGAGCTGATGCCCGGGCAGCCCCTCATGGAACACCACCGTCGACAGCATGAACCTGGGCCACTCGGCCGAGTCCTGAAGGTTGAAATACACCAGCCCCGGTCGCTTGCCGTCGAGCGACGGCGATTGCGAGAAGGCGCTCGCCGCCCCCGCCTCAGTCTCGGGCGGGACGCGCCGTACCTCGAAGCTGTACGGCGGCAGGCGGTGGAACACCTCGGGCAAGCGCGTGCGGATCGCCGCCAGCCGCGCGTTGCAATAGCTGATCGCCTCGCCTTTCCCCGCGTCGGTGTTGGGGTACACCTGGCCGGGCAGCTTGTTCATCGCCGCCAGCCGCTGGCCGACGCTGCCGGACGTCATGCCCTGGCGGCGCATCACCGCGTCGATCCGCGCGGCAATCGCCGCCGCCTGGTCGATGCCGAACTGGTGCACCTCTTCGGGCGTCAGCCGGGTGGTGGTCGTGTTGCTGAGCGCGACCTGGTAGAAAGCGTCACCCTGCGGCAGTTTCCACACGCCTGCGTCATGCGTCGCTCCCCTTCGCACCTCGCGCACGGCGGCGAGCTGGCGACCAAGCGCGGGCACCACTTCGGCGGTGTAGATCGCCGCCGCCTTGTCGCGGTAGCCGCTCAGCCCCTTCGCGCGGGCACGACGGTCGAGCGATTGCACCAGCTTCGCTTGGGCAGCAGGCACGGCAGTCGCCGCCAGCTGGCTGATCGTCTTGTCGAGCAGGAAGTCGGGCGGCACCACGCCCATACCGACATCGCGCCTGAGCCGCCCGGTCTGCGCGTCGAGCTGGCCCGCGAACGCGTGCATCCGCTGGAGATACGCCTCCGCGTCGGCGGCGTCGTTGACCGGGTGCTTGGTGTCCATGAAGTCGGGCACCGATTGGTACGCGCCGGTCAGCTGCGAGATGACATAAGGCGACGGGCCGTAATTCGCGCCGCCGAAGTCAAATTCCTGCACCTCCGCCGCCGAGCGCCTTGTGTAGAGCACGACGTCGAGCGTCTGCCGGTCGGCGGGCGTGAGCGCGGCGCGGTTTATCGCCTCCAGCCGCCGGATCTGACTCCGCGTCAGCGCCTTGAAAGCCGCGCGCCCCGCGTCGCTTTCATCGGTCAGCCGCGCGCGCAACGCGGCGTTGCGCCCGGTGTCGACGCCCAGCAACGTCGCGCCTTCGGGCCGCTGCTCGAAGCCTTCCTGCACGAGCTGGTCGAACAGCGCCGCGACCGGGGAGGCTTGCGCGCGAAGCACGGCGGGGGTGGCGGCGACCGCCGCGCTCGCGGCGGTGCTGGCGAGGAAGTGGCGGCGGTGCATGTTCGGCCTCCTACCGATCGGCAGTGGTGCGGGTCGCCCGTGCTTCGACTTCGCTCAGCACGAACGGGGATGGAACGATACCGTCACGCCAACACCGTTCGTCCTGAGCGAAGTCGAAGGACAGGCCACGCGCGGTCCGGCTTCGGAGCGAACCCCTCGACGAGCCCGAACGCCCCTACCCCCGCGTTCCCTTCAGCGGGAAGCTCCCGAACGCGCCCGCGCCGACTTGGCCGGTCAGCGTGTCGCCCTCGACGCTCGCCTCGCAGTCGAGCGTCATCGGCATCGGCGTGGTGATCGACTGTTTCCACTTGAGCGTGTTGCCCTCGACCGTCCCCTCGACCGGCATCGAGCCCATCGCGCCGCCTGCCTGGCCGGTGAAGCTGGCGCCGTTGCTGGTCACGGTGATCGTCAGGTTCTGGTCGCCCAGCGGCGATTTCACCGTGCAGTTCCAGCTGCCGTCCACGTCCGCCATGTGCTTTCTCCTACTGGCCCGCCGCCGGGGCCGTCGGCGTCACCTCCACCGGCAGGCCGAGCGCGTCAAGCTGCGGTCGCACGATCTTCGCGTCGCCAATCACCACCCAGGTCACCTTGGCCGGGTCGAGCGCCGCGCGCGCGGCCGCGTCGAGCATCGGCGCGGACAGCGAGCGGTAACGCGCGGCCAGCGTGTCGAAATAGTTGTCGGGCCGGCCATAGGTCTTGATCTCCTCCAGCCCGCCCAGCACCGCGCCGCCCGTCTCGAACCGCCCCGGCAGCTGACGGATCGCGCCCGCCGTGGTGCGCGCGAGCTCCGCTCCCGTGACGCCCTTGCCCGTCAGGAAGTCGCTCATGTCGGTGCGCAGCGCCGCGATCGACGGTCCGGTCTGGTCGGTCTGCACCGGCGCGTAGATCAGGTAGGGCAGCGTCCCGCGCACTGGATAGGTGA
Source organism: uncultured Sphingomonas sp. (assembly GCA_964247225.1). GTDB lineage: Bacteria > Pseudomonadota > Alphaproteobacteria > Sphingomonadales > Sphingomonadaceae > Sphingomonas. Next base: position 8,027 of record CAXTTU010000098.1, read on the forward strand.
ACCCGCCCGCGCCATAGGCCCAGTGTTTCGTCTCGCGCAGGTCGGTGTTGAACCGTGACAGAAAACTGCCGCCGAGCACGTCGTTCGCCTGGTCGAGCGGCACGATGTCGCCCGTCCCCTGCACCGGCGTCAACGCGCCGCCGAGGATCAGCGACTGCGGCGAGCCCGGGCGGTCGAACAGCACCACGCGAGCGCGGGCCGGGGGCGTGCCGACGGCGAAGTTCTTTGTCGGACGCGCGCCCGCCGCGCGCCAATCGCCGAAGCTCTTCTCCAGCAGCGGCGTGACCTCGGCCAGCGTGGTGTCACCGACCACGAACACCGTCGCCGTATCGGGGCGCAACCACGCGTCGTGGAAGGCGGAAAGGTCCGCGACCTGCACCGCCGCGACACCGCGCGGGTCGCCGCTGCCGGTGAACGGCACGCCATAAGGATGTTGCGGGCCGTACAACAACGGCGGCAGCGTACGAAGCGCGAGGCCGACCGGCTGCGTCATCTCGCTCGCTATTCCTGCGAGCCTCTGCGCGCGGACCCGCTCCACATCCTCGGGCCGGAACGCCGGGTGACGGACGATGTCCGCCATCAGGTCGAGCGAGGCGGCGAGATTGGATTTCAGCGCCGACAACGACACGGTCGTGCGGTCCATGCTGGCGCGCGACGAGATGGTCGCGCCCAGCTCTTCGCGGCGTTCGGCGATCTGTTCGGCGGTGTAGCGGTCGGTACCCTGGTCGAGCAGCGATAGCATGAACGATTGCGTGCCGAGCTTTGCCTTAGGGTCGGCGGCGTTGCCCGCGTCGAACGACAGCGCGACCTGCACCACCGGCACCGCCGTCCGCCGCGCGAACACTATCTCGGTGCCGTTCGACAGGCGGCCATGCTCGACCGTCGGAAAGCGGAGGTCGGCGATCGCTCCCACCTCGGGCAGCGCCGACCGCGCCGTGCCCGCTTGCGCCGGCGTCGGAGCGGGCGCAGGCGCTGGGCTCGCCGCCCCCGTGCCGGCCGCGACCACGCTGCGGACGCTCGCCGCTTCCTCATACGCACCACGCGCGCCGGGCTCCAATGTGTAGGCGAACACCGGCCGCGAAAGCCAGCGCCGCGCGACATCGCGGACCCGTTCCGGCGTCAGCGCGGCGGTTGCGGCCATCTGCTTTTTATAGAAGCCCGGATCGTTCGCATAAACCGCGCCGCTCGCCAGCGTCACCGCCTTGCCGCCGAAACCGCCCACCGCCTCCAGCCCTCGCACCGTGCGTGCGACCGCGTCGATCTTGGCGCGGCGCAGCTCCGCGTCCGTCGGGCCGGTACGCAGGAAATCGGCGAGGATCGCGTCCATCTGCTTGCCCACCGCCGCCGGGTCGACGCCGGGCTTGACCGTCGCCTCCAGCGTGAACTCGCCGACCCGCTCGAAGCTCTCATTCCCCGCCGACACGCGCACCGCAGTCTTCTGCTCGCGGACCAGCATCCGGTCCATCCGCGAACTGGCGAGCCCGCCGAGGATGCTCGCGGCGAGGTCGAGCGCGGGGGTGTCCGCGTCCGTGACGCCCGGCACCGCCCATTCGCGCGTCACCGTCGTTTGCGCGACCTGGTCCTTGAACACCCGCGTCACCGGCGCGGGCAGCGTCGGCACGCTCGCGGCGGCGGGAACACTGACCGGCCCGCGCGGGATGTCACCGAAATACTTCGCGACCAGCGGTCGCGCCTCATCGACCGAGATATCCCCCGCCAGCACCAGCACCGCGTTGTTGGGGCCATAATGCTGGCGGAACCAGTCCTTCACCACTTCAAGGCTGGCGGTGTCGAGGTCCGCCATCGAACCGATGGTGGTGTGGTGATAGGGATGATCCGCCGGAAACAGCGTGTCCTGGATCGCATATTGCAGCAATCCGCCCGGCTGGTTGTCGTCGCCCCGCTTCTCGTTCTGGACGACGCCGCGCTGGATATCGAGCTTCTTCTGCGTCAGCGCGCCGAGCAAATGCCCCATGCGATCGCTTTCGAGGAACAACGTCCGGTCGAGCGCGCCGCGCGGCACCGTCTCGAAATAGTTGGTGCGGTCGAAATAGGTGCTGCCGTTGAGGTCGGTCGCGCCGATCGCCTGCATCGGCTGGAACCAGCTGGTGTCGCTGTTCTCCGACCCGCCGAACATCAGATGCTCGTAGAGATGCGCGAAACCGGTGCGCCCCGCTGGCTCGTCCTTGGACCCGACATGATACCAGACCGAAACGGCGACGACGGGCGCCTTGCGGTCGGTCTGCACGATCACGCGCAGGCCATTGGGCAGCGTGAACTGCTGATAGGGGATGTTCACCTCGCG